>MNZP01000045.1 GCA_001873675.1 Syntrophaceae bacterium CG2_30_49_12
TGGCGCTTATAAGTTCGTGAACAGACACAGGGACAAAGGAGGGCGTGTCCATACGGGTAAAATCAAGGAGGTTCCGAACGGTTCCGCTGGCCCGCTCGGCCTGGGTATAAATATCATCGAGGCGTTTCCGTTTTTCAGTATCGGGAAGTCCTTCTAACTCATCTATTAATGATTCTGTGGTTATACAGATATTGTTCAGGGGATTGTTTAATTCATGGGCGATCCCAGAGGTCAGTGTTCCTATGACGGCCATCTTGCGGGATTGGATATACTGTTCCTGATTTTTTTTAAGCTGATCCATCATCCAGTTGATGGCAATAGCCAATCTGGAAAATTCATCTTTATAACGTCTGGTTGCTTTGATGGGGGTGAAATCTCCCCGGGCAATACGAAGGGTATAATCAGCAAAACGATTCAATGGTCTTACGATTTGTCGGACCCAAAAATGGGTCAAATATGCCATCATAACCAACAGGATGGCTAAAAAAATAAGGGGGACCTGACGGTACCACCTGGACATCTCCTCCACTTCTTTGCGTTCTTGATCCACTAAATTTACAGCCGTGAAGATCATTTCTGCCCCATGTCGCCTGAGTTCTTCCTCAATCTCAGAAAAAGAATCAACATTTTCGGGGGCTCGGGTTTGTAGGGTCTTAAGTGTATCCAATAAATTTTCATAGCGATTCAGGTGGCCGATCATGGTATTCAGTTTAGCGGGGCCAATGACCGCGGTTATACCTATGCCCTCCTTCCTGAGTATCTCTCTTGCCTCCTGTACATTCTCTAAGGCATCGGGCAAATTAGTTCGGTAGAGAAAAAAGTTTTTTTCGTATCTCCGGGCCTGTTGAATCTCGAAGGTGTAGAAATTGACCGTTTCCATAAATTTTAATTTCTGGTTAATACGGGATCCCATAACCAGAAAGGTGACACTGGTTACGAGACATAGCAAAAAAAGCAAAAAAAGACCCAGAATAATCCTGACCCTTATGCTCATGCTGAGTCTTTTGTCCACATCGTACCGTACTTCAGTGATATCCCTATCATCTAGCATTAGATCGAGACCTTAAAGCGAAGATAAAGCTCAGCGAAAACTCTCCGTTGCCTCCCGAAAGATGTCGGGAATGATTTTTACCTCAACAGCGGTAACCCCTGGGATATCCCCTACCAGTTCCTTGATTACCTCGGTCCTCCTATGTTTCTCCCGCTCGAGTGCTTTAGTCTGCACCACTACCGAGGAGCCATCTACCTGAACCCTCACATCAGGAAACTGATCCAGGAGAACCACCCGTACTATGCCGGCAAGGGCCTTATCCTTCAGGCATTTAATGGAGTAAGTCATCGGTTTGAACTTGCGATACCTTGCTGTTTCCGCAATGGTTCTGACCGCCTCATCCGGTTCGATCTGGGTAAGGCTGATCACCATATCGTGGGTAGAGGGGTCAGTCTCGTCTATACGATATGCGGCAAGCGACCAGCGTCTGCGAAACTTCTCCCGACGTTTCAGAAGGGTAGACACCTTTTTGAAGGAAGGCATCCTTCCGGAAGAGATCTCGCCGGCAAGCTTATGTGGATCTGCAAGGATCCGAATCTTGAGCGCATGGGAGACACCCCGGACATACAGATGGGCCGCAAGGCCATGGCAGACTACATTGTCCTTTAGAAGAAGGGCCAAAGTAGCCTCCTCGATGTATGCCAGATATTTGACATGGTTATGAGAAGATATGCCGAAAGGCGATGGCGATTCATCCAGGGCCTTGTGTAGATCGGACTCTGAAACGCCGTATCTATCGGCAACGGCCTTCAGGATTTCCCTGTCCACACAATCATAACCCAGGGCAGTCGCTGCCCTTACGGCGATTTCCCGGCCCCAACGGTATGAATCTGAGGAGATGGTAACGACAGGCATGACTCCGTCCTTATAACTACGTCTCGGGATCCCCGTGGGCAGATGAAGAGTCCACAGGATTTTCCTTCACCTTATAACCAAGGGCCCGGGCCGCCCTGGCGACGATATTTCTTAGGTCGTTCGGCTTGAAGGGTTTGGCAATGAAATCGAAGGCCCCTTTGGCCAGGGCTTCCCTGGCGATTTCCAGAGTGGCATATCCGGTGATGACGATGACTTTTGTCCGTGGTGATTTTTGCAAGACCCGTCTCAACACCTCCAGACCGTCCATCTTGTCCATCCGAATATCCGTCACTACGATGTCGAAATCCTTCTCCCCGATTTGCTGGAGGGCCGCCTCCGGATCTGTGAAGGACTCGGTTTCTACCCCTATCTTGGCCAGGGCTGGCGCCAAGCGTTTCCCAACAATCGGCTCGTCGTCCAGAAGAAGAAGTCTTATCTGTTGTTTCATGTTCCCCTCGTATGATTTTCCTGCACCTTGCACCTGTCCCTCTCCAGGCCTGAAACACCGGGGCCTGGATGAATGGATCACTTTGCCGGAGGTCCTGGTCTGCTGAAGGTGCTTTGCAGTCGTCTGCGCTGCCGATAGGCTCGAAAGACATTATAGAGAATCATGCCGCATCCTGCAATCCCGCTGACATACAGCATGGCCTTGCTCGCCCCATTGAAATAAGCGTCCCACCCGGCATCTATGGCCAGGAAGTTCAACTGTCTGAGATAAGCAGGGATAGCAATACCACGGCTCAGGACGCAGAGGAGGATGATCACGGCGGTGGCAAGCCGGATCATCTTTTCGTTGACCACCTTTACCCCATAAGTCCCTAGATGGATCCCGACCAGAGACCCGATGTACAGGAGAAAGGTCATACGGAGGTCCACGTAACCTTCCCAGGCATAGTTCAACATCCCAAAGGCTCCCATGAACATGGCCAGATAAAGCTCTGTCCCCGCCGCGACGGCGGTAGGGACACCAAAGACGTAGATCATGGCAGGTACCCCGATAAACCCCCCCACACCAATCGTCCCCGCGAGGTATCCGGTAGCAAGACCCATCAGAAGGATGACCCACAACGATACCTTCACGTCTGCCACCTTGAAGTGAATGACTGGCGGGAGGTAAATCCGCCCCAACAGTTGTGCGATCTTGGTGGATGGTCCGGCCGTCTCCCCGTTCTTGGAAAGGACGTCGCGTAACATCGAGAGGGCTACAACAGAGAGAATGCAAACGAAGACAAGACTGATGTACAGGTCTGCACCGGCACCTTTGACCGCACCGTGCCCGTCGCCTCCACTCTTGAAAAGCAAGTTATTGATCCAGACGGCCAGTCGAATGCCGCCGGCTGCCGTAAGCAGCATAAAGAGGGCCAACCGCTTGTCCACATTTCCCATTTTGCCGTGGGCGTGGGACCCCACCATCGCCTTGCCGAACTTATGGGTAATATTGCTGGCCACCGCCACGACACCCTGCACACCCAGATTCATCATCCCCGGGGTCATAAAGAAGGCGCCACCGCTGCCGATAAAGCCGCTCAGCACCCCCCCGATGAATCCGATCATCACGATCTGTAGCGCGGCAGAAAACGATATATCAATAAACAATTGCCCAAGAGGTCCGTGCATCTTCTCGCTCCTTTCCTCTTTCAGCCTTCAGCCTTTGAATGACCTATTCGAATTTGTAACTACTCAGGTTGTCAGGTTCACGGTTCACAGTTCACGGTTGGCTTGCGCTCTTCATATTTCTTGAGATAGTTCATGAATCCACGCTCTAACCTTGAACCGTGAACCCCGGAACTTTGAACCTGAATAGTTATTCGAATTTCATTAGCTTCAGGATTAGTCCTGTGGCGCCCCCATAGAGATAGGCCGCCAGGGGTACCACTATTGCTATTCCCAATACAGCCAGGATCCTCCAGTTTATCCAGGCCGGTCCCGCGAGAAAATCCAGGACCTGTTCCTGATGGGTGAAGACCAGTCCGAAGATGATTGCGGTACCCAAAAGGGAGGCGGCTATGCGTAACAGGTGGCGCTTGCCCGGAAGAAATCGCTCCTGGAGTTCATCTCCTATAATCACAGGGATGTTCACCTTTTCTTTGAGAAATGAAGTGATATCCCTTGTCAATCGCGTTCTCAGCAAGGCAGTCCTGGATAAGAACATTTCCCCAATCACCACCAACGAGTAGCGGTGGTCCGACTTCAGGGCCGTGACAATGGTTTCCATCTGACCGGCAACCATACCTGCGCCCCCGAACCTGCCCGCGGCTATCAGTCGTTCCGCTGTGGCGGCCAACCCATTGTCAGGAACATCCTCCGATTCTTCCGTATCATCCTCGATCCCACCGGTGGGGTCCATTGCCTTCGGCACCGGATGAGCAGAAGGCGAAATACCGGGCGATGATCCAACGGCCAACCACGTTTCGCCCCCCTCGATTTCCCCTTCCTGAGGTGTGAACCAACGCAGGAGTTCAACGGCTGCGCCCCAGCGTCCTGCCAGATCGGCGACTTCGGTAAACAGTGAGGAAGAGGGGTCAAAACTCTCGGCGATCCATAAGATGTTTGTGGTCGCCATGGTGCAAACAATCTCCTGCGCACCATCAATCACCCCTACAACGTCAGGGATCGCAGCGGCAATCTTCGACTGGCCGGGCATATAGCTGATGGTCACCCGTCCATCCTGGGCAGAAACCCTGAGATCGGCCCCAGCCGTTAACTCATGAGTCCCGAGCTTGTGACGGACCTTGGCGGCCAGCCATAGATTCTTCATGGCCCTGATAGAGGCTGGTGTGGTCTGGAAATCCGAAAGCTGGGCCATCGAGCACAGTGCAGCGCCGGCGCTCTCGATACTGATGTTCTGTAAATTGAATACGAGGTCGAAGTGCTGGGGGTCTGTCAGACCCACGCCGTGTATGAAGTGGGACCAATTGTCGAGGTCGGAATCGAGATTGCTGATATACTCGATTGCCTTGTCCCGGTCAAGTCTGAGGCGCGCCATGACATTGTTGATCCTTCGTTCCGGCTCAGGCACCACGCAGACCCTGATCACATGAGAAATCCCTTGCAGCAAGAGGTGGCAGTTCCTCCCATGATAGACAAGGTCGCCTTTGCTGGCCCGTTCGCATACCGATTCTGTAACAAAGGCCAAATAGCGGGCCTTGTCCCTGGCCAGGCGTTCCCTCGGCGCAAGCCTTTTGAGAACAGCGACCTCGAGCTTGCCGACGGCGATACCCGTGTCGGTCGCCGCGTCGAGGATCTGTTCTCTGCTCATGGATTCACAACCGAGTTTTCGCGCCAGGTTCTTCGCCAGCTCCCGCCGTGTCTGTTCATCAGCGCTGGAGATAATTACGACGGCCATATATCCCTCCTCTTCAGAGTTACCCTAACCCGCATAAAGCGGAAAAGTGCCTAAAGTGCGCTAAAACGCTTTGTAACTACTCGGGTTGTTAGGTTCACAGTTCACGGTTCACATTTGGTTGCCTGTCTACGTGCGGACATGCACGGGCAGGTCTTGAGCTTTTCAAAATGTTCAACTTTCATTGATCTCTAACCTTGAACCGTGAACCCTGGGAACTGTGAACCTGAGTAGTTACAACGCTTTACTGTTTGATCCTTTCTCCGGTCATCTACCGCTGGAGGGCCACGCTCTGTCGTGGCCGAAAGTCATATTTCCTCCCCGCTCACCGTGAGCAGAGGACACTCCATATCCACGGCAATCCTTTTGAGCCAGTGGTTTCGCAGCGCCTGTCCTCTTCCTGGTAGAGCCTTTCCGCTCCCCCATATAACCACCTGGAAGGGCGCTTTTTCTGACAAGAACTTGATGAGTTCCTGGGCAGGGTTCCCAATCCTGATAGCGGTACTCACCGCTATCCCGGCTTCAAGAAACATGCTCATGCATTCAGAGAGAACTTTCGCCGTCCTCTTTTTAATCTTGAGGATGGCAGCCCGCTTTGTACCCAGGAAAGATCCCCCATAAAAAGGCATTTCCACCAGCATCAGGAGAGTTACCTCGGAATCCATTCGGAGGGCCAGCTCCTTAGCGTATGAAAGGGCATCGTGGTAGACCTTTTCGTTTTCGAAAATAACCAGCACTCTCCAAGACATGGGACATTGCCCCCTGCGATCTAAATTAGGGATGAGCAAGACCTGTGCCGTGATCGTATAATAGCTAACATGTAGAAATTGTTTGAGAAATTACGTATTGGGCGGGTTGGTGAAAGGGAGCTTTCTGTTTCATATCGTAACAGGAAAGGAAAAATTTGGATGAGTTCTTGGACAGTCCAGGGTAGGAATGTTTTGTTACAAGAGCGAACATCATCGTTACAAATAGAAACTGTTCATTCCAGGCCGTACTTCTTCAACTTGCGCCAGAGGGAGACGCGATCAATTCCCAGGATTTGAGCGGCATCACTCCGTATGCCCCCTGTCAAATTGAGGATATGGCGGATGTAATCACGCTCCAATTCCACCAGTGTCAAGGATTCTGAACCAGACCTCTGGAAAGAGTAGAGTTCGAGTGTCGCAAGATCCTGAGGGAGGTCCCGCACCAGGATGATGCTGCCCTGACATAAGGCCACGGCTCGTTCGATGATGTTCTCCAATTCCCTCACGTTTCCGGGATAGGTGTACTTCTGGAGGAGCGCCATCGCCTCAGGCAATATGGCTCTCACACCCTTGCCCGTTCGCCGCTGGAACTTGCCAAGGAAGTGGTATGCGAGTAACGGGATATCCTGCCTGCGTTCATTAAGTCGTGGCAGGGCGATACCGACCACGTTGAGACGGAAGTAGAGATCCTGGCGGAAAAGCCCTTCGTTCACTGCGGTCTTGAGATCCTTGGCGGTGGCGGCAATGATCCTGATATCGAGAGGGATGGGCCGAGTTCCTCCCACCCGGATAACTTCTCGTTCCTGGATCACGCGGAGGAGCTTGATCTGCATGGAAACAGGCATATCGCCTATTTCGTCGAGGAAGAGGGTTCCACTGTTGGCCGATTCTAAAATCCCCGGTTTTGTGCTGGCCGCTCCGGTAAAGGCCTCCTTCTCATGTCCGAAGAGTTCGTTGGCGATGAGGTCTTCACTGAAGGCCCCGCAATTAAAGGCTACGAATGGCCCTTTTGCTCTCTGGCTGTGCGCATGGATGGCCCGGGCGATCAGTTCCTTTCCCGTGCCTGATTCTCCGCTGATAAGGACATTGCACTCTGCGGGGGCTACCTGGCGGATTTCCTCTTCGACCCGGCGAATTCGGGGACTCTCACCGATGATGAGTAAGCCTCTGCTCGCGAGGTACCCAAGAGCCATCCGGTTCAATCCCCTTTCCCTGAGCGCCTTTTCCCTTAAGGCCCTGGCGACTATGTCACGTACTTGATCGGGGGTAAAAGGTTTTGCCAGATAGTGAAAGGCCCCCTGTTTTGTTGCTTCAACCGCACTGTCTATGGTCGCATATCCGGTGATCAGGATGACCTCGGTATAAGGAGAGTGGCGTTTGACCTCATTGAGCAGGGCAAGGCCGTCAAGGTAGGGCATCTTAAGGTCGGTGATGACGAGGTCATAGAGGTCTTCTTCTAAGCGCTCCAGCGCGCGAACAGGGTTCGTAAAGGTAGAAACCACATAACCTTCCTTTTCGAGGATACGCCGCATCTGCTTGAGCGCAACCTCTTCATCGTCCACAACCATGATGCGGTGAGGAGTCTTTTCAGTGCTATCTTCCAATTCGCGATTCCCTGTACATCATCCTTCGATCACTTTCACCGGGGGAAGTATAGATAAAAAGGAGTTATATGTCAATAGCAAAGGACCACAGAAAAAAATCTCTTGACATGAATGTTATAATGCTATAGCATAATATAAAAAAACAATGGAGATTGTTATGCTGGATAGCAAAGATATAAGCAGGGTCGTTAAAGAACTCAGAAGCAAACTGAACCTCAGCCAGGAAGAATTAGCTACAAGACTAAAGGTTTCTTTTGCCACTGTAAACCGCTGGGAAAATGAGAAGATATTGCCGGGGGGAAAAGCTAGGGAAGCGATTTTAAAGTTAATAGAAGAGTCGGGTTTCGACCTTGAGAGTGCAGGTGATATGGGTGAAAACCATAAGAACCGACGTCGTAAGTTGTCTAAAGAGGATGTACTGAGCACAAAATCCATGGAGCAGATGCTATGGAGCGCGGCCTGTTCCATCCGCGGCGAAAAAGACGCACCGAAGTTCAAGGACTACATCCTGCCTTTCGTTTTTATCAAGCGTTTGTCAGACGTTTTTGAGGACGAAATTGAACGGCTGGCGGAAACGTATGGGGACAAAGAAACAGCTCTGTCAATCATCGAAGCCGATCACCAACTTGTCAGGTTTTATATTCCCACAGAGGCACGCTGGCCGGTGGTCAGCGTGCGTGAAATATTCGACTGGCCCAAAGATCACAAACCCAAAACACTGGGTGAGCAGCTCACAATGACCGTTCGCGTCATTGCCAAGGCCAACCCATCCCTGACAGGCGTCATAGATATTGTTGATTATAACGAAACCCGCAGCGGAGAACGTGAAATCAGCGATAAGGCGCTGTCCGGCGTGATTGAAACCCTTTCCGACCCCCGCTACCGTTTAGGGCTTTATGACGTGGAGCCGGATTTTCTTGGCCGCGCTTATGAATATCTTTTGCGGAAATTTGCCGAAGGTCAGGGCCAGAGCGCCGGTGAATTCTTCACGCCTACGGAGGTGGGATGGCTGATGGCCTACATACTGCGCCCCCGCCAGGGAGAAGAGGCTTATGATTATGCCTGCGGCTCCGCGGGCCTCTTAATCAAATGCGAATTGGCTTTACAGGAGCGGGAGATCAAAATTCAGAGGCCGCTTAAGCTTTATGGTCAGGAATTGACTGGTTCCAGTTACGCCATCGCCCGGATGAACATGGTCGTTCACGACATGGAAGGCGAGATCGTCCGCGGCAACTCCATGACCAATCCTAAATTCAAAGACTCTGATTCCAGCCTGAAAAAATTCGACATCGTCGTGGCCAATCCTATGTGGAACCAGCCTTTTGATCCGGCCGTTTATGAAAATGATCCCTTTGATCGTTTTGAATCGCAGGGAGGCGTCACCACCGGAAAGGCGGACTGGGCATGGCTTCAGCATACGGCTGCATCTCTGAATACACATGGCCGCGCCGCCATCGTCCTCGACACGGGGGCCGTAACGCGCGGCAGCGGCAGCAAAAGCGAAGACCGGGAAAAGAAAATCCGCCAGTGGTTTGTTGAAAAGGATTGGATCGAAGGCGTGATTCTCCTGCCTGATAACCTTTTTTACAATACCACCGCCGCCGGAATCATCATCGTTTTCAACAAGGCAAAATCAAAGGCGCGGCAGGGAAAGATTGTTCTTGTCAACGCCGGCCGGGAATTCAAGAAAGGAAGACCCAAAAACTATATCCCCGATGAAAACGTCCGCAAGATCGCCGATGCTTTCATCAAGGGGGAAGATGCCGATAAGTTCATCAAAGTCATCACGACAGCGCAGGTGGCGGCAAACGATTTCAATCTGTCTCCGTCAAGATATGTGGATACAACTGAAAAGGAATCCTACCGGAGTATTCCCGCTATTTTGAATGAGCTTGAGGGGCTTGAGGAAAAAGCAGCTAAAGTTGATACGGATATCCAGGAGGTGTTCAGGAAAATGGGGTTTAGGAAATGAATCTTGAAGCAATAATCCGCTCAGGAGAATCTGAAACAATCGAATTCAAGGAAACTTTCAGTGATCCCGTGATCGAAACTCTTTCTGCTTTTGCGAATGCTTCCGGTGGAACGGTTCTTGTGGGTATTGCTGACAATGGAACTGTGAAGGGCATTTCTGTTTCCCAAAAAACCATTCCGCAATGGCTGAACGAAATCAAAACAAAGACGGACTCTGCTATTGTGCCGACAGTCGAAATTGAAAACGTGGGTGGTAAGTCAGTCGCATATTTTAAAGTTCCCGAATACCCGGTCAAGCCTATTGCCTTTCGGGGGAGATACTATATAAGGCGCAAAAATACCAATCACCTGATGACCACTGATGAGGTTGCCAATCAGCACCTGCAAACACTTAACACCAGTTGGGACTATTACCTTGATCGTGAGCATACGCTTGATCATATTTCCATGGAAAAGGTCAGGCAGTTCATAGACCGTACAAATCAGCACCGGATAAATCCAATTAAAGATGATGCCATAACCGTCCTGAGAAAATATAACCTTCTGCGGGATGGCGGTATTACTTTCGGTTGTTATCTGCTTTTTAATAAGCAGGAATACCTTTTCAGCGACATTAATGCCGGCTTGTTTCAAACGGAAACGATCATTAAGGACGGCACCGTTATCTCGGGTGACCTTTTTCAGGAGATTGACGATGTGCTTACATTTATCACCAAGCACATAAACAAGGAATACATCATCACCGGGAAACCGGAACGGGAAGAACGGTGGGATTATCCTCTCGACGCCCTCAGGGAAATCGTCATCAATATGATCGTTCATCGGGATTATCGCTCTCCTTCGAATTCGATCATCAAGATATTCCCGGACAGAATTGAATTCTATAACCCAGGGAAGTTGATGCCGGGCGTCACTATAGAGCGATTGCTCCGCGGCGATTATCTTTCCGTGGCAAGAAACAAACAGATCGCCAGGATTTTCAAAGAAGCTAACGAAATTGAACAGTACGGCTCAGGGATAGAGCGGATTATCAATTCCTGCCTCGCTTACAATCTGCCGCATCCAAAATTTGAGGAAATTGCCGTGGGTGTCAGGGTGACAGTGTTCAAAGCCACCCGGAAAACTAGGGTGAAAACTAGGGTGAAAACTAGGATGGAGACTAGGATGAAAACTAGGACGGAAACTAAGGTGGAAACAAGCGAGGCGATTTTGAATTTGATAAGGGGAAATCCTTCAATAACGAGAAAAGAGTTGGCGACTCACCTACATTTAACGATGAAGGGTATTGATTGGAATCTAAATAAATTAAAGAAGGAGGGTAGATTAAAACGTATTGGCCCTGACCGCGGTGGGTACTGGAACATAAAATGAGATGAAGATTGGAAACAAGAAATTGGAAAAATCTGATATGCAACCTGATTG
>MNZP01000049.1 GCA_001873675.1 Syntrophaceae bacterium CG2_30_49_12
CCTGAATTTTCCTTTCCGGTATCTAAATAATTATAGTAACTGCTCAGGTAGCCCCAAAGGCACCAAGACACAAAGGATACATATAAGTTTATCAACCTTATCTGACAATAAACAAGACATTCCAACAACACAGCAGATACTGTGCCCCCATAAAAAAGGGTATTAAAAGAATAATTCTCTAATCTTAGTGCCTTGGTGCCTTAGTGGCTGAATAGTTACGTAATTGCAAACAAAAAGTTTTATATTATTTCTAAAAATATGTGTCAAGATTTTAAATGAGTGCTATAAAGAGGTACTAACATTCTACAAAGGAGATACAGAGGGATGATAGAGGTGGACAGGATTATTTCCGGTGGAAGGATCATCCTGATGGACGAAAAGGGAACGACGATTCAAGAAGGAGCGATTGCCATCGGTGGAGAGGAAATCATTGACGTCGGAGAAAGGGAAGTAATCATCGGCCATTATGTTTCTAAAGAGGTTATTGATGCTCATGGTTGTCTGGTCATGCCGGGTCTCATTAACGGTCATACACATGCCGCCATGACCTGTTTCAGAGGCATTGCAGATGATCGGGAGTTATTGGACTGGCTGAACAACTACATATTTCCCGCAGAGGCAAAAAATGTCAATAAAGAGCTGGCCTATTGGGGAAGTCTGCTGGCATGTGCGGAAATGATCAAATCCGGGACGACCACCTTTTGTGATATGTATATCTTTGAAGACGAGACGGCCAGAGCAGCCAAACAGGCCGGGATGAGGTGTTTTCTGGGGGAGGTCCTCTTTGATTTTCCCTCTCCTAACGTTAAAACACCGGCGGAGGGATTGGCATATACCCGGATGCTGCTGGAAAAATGGGCGGACGATACGTTGGTCAATATTATCGTTGAACCTCATGCACTATATACATGTTCCCCGTCTCTTCTCATTGATGCTAAGACCCTGGCCGATAGCTATAACGTCCCTTTTGCCGCCCATCTTCTTGAAACCCGGTCGGAAACAGAACAACTGCACCGGAAATTAGGGAAGAAGGCCGTGTCTTTTCTAAAAGATATCGGCTGCCTTAATGAACGGCTGATAGCCTTTCACTGCGTCTGTATGGATGAGGAAGACATCCGCTTATTTGCTGATCATGGTTGTAAGGTGGTTCATAATCCGGAAAGTAATATGAAGCTTGCCTCGGGGGTAGCCCCTGTACCCGATATGATCAAGGCCGGCATTGTCGTAGGACTGGGAACGGATGGTTGTGCCAGCAATAACAATCTCGATATGTTTCAGGAGATGGATACAACCGCCAAACTCCATAAGGTGGCCAGACTCGACCCGACATTAATGGATGCCCAAACGGTCATCCGGATGGCAACCTGTAAGGGGGCCGGTGTCCTCGGCGTAGAAGACCTTGTGGGTTGCCTCCAGGTCGGCATGAAGGCGGATATTATCATTATCAATTTGCATAAGCCCCATCTTACGCCGATGTATAACGAATTTTCTCATCTTGTCTATACGGTTGGCGGGGCTGACGTGGATACCGCCTTGATCAACGGAAAAGTGGTCATGCAGAACCGCCGGCTTTTAACGATTGATGAAGAGAGAGTTATGGAAAAAGTAAGAGAAATAGCCGCCCGGGTGAAAAGGAGTCTTGACTTGAACCGTAAGTAAGGATAGGTAAAGTTTGTTAATAAAAACACAACTTCCGGGAGGAAAACAGATGATCAGGCGCTGTACATTGGCATGGACGGCAGCAATTGCTGTTATTTTATGTCTTTACCCTTTCAACGCCGGGGCTGTACCGAGAGAAGTTACCCTCTTCCCTGGTTCTGCCCGGGTACTTGAAGTCACAAAGGTGCGTCTCTATCCGGCGGACAAGGATTTACAGGGAGCCGTCTTCTTCCTTCCCGGCCTGGCCGATCCAAACTCGCTTGTTACCCGATTGGCAAAAGAGGGAGGGCTGAGAATCGAAGATCAGACATGGCGGCAAGTTGCCCGTCATGATGATGAGAAAATTAAAAAATTACGCAAACAAATCCAGACCCTCAAGGCCGAAAGAAATACACTCCAGGCTGCCATCTTCTCTCTCGAGACCCAGATTCAGTTCTGGCAATCTCAAACCAAGGCGAAAATGAAGACTATTCCCGATGCCTTTAACATGGTTTCGGCAATAGGCAAAAACATCCAGAAGGCATACCAGGGCAAGCTGTCTTCTGAACCGGAAATCGAGAGGCTAAATAAGCAGATCAAGGAGATGGAGGATGAACTGGACCGGACGGTGGGGGAAAAGGAAACCCTCTGGGAGGTAATCCTCCTTTTTTCCGGCTCTAAAGCACAGGAGGCATCATTGACCTATAGCTATTCCCTGTCCGGCTGTGGTTGGCTGCCCCTCTACCGTCTTGACGCCCGGCCACAGGAAAAGCGGATATTGTTTTCCTGGGAGGCGGAGATCTGGCAAAGTTCAGGCCAGGACTGGAACAGGGTAGATATAAGCATTGCCACGCTCCAGCCTGCATCATCGTCCACACCACCTGATCTACCCCCCTGGATCATCAAACCACGTCCCGAGATCAGGGGGAAGGGCGGGCGACAGAGCGATAAAGCAGAGGCCTTGCCGGCATTTTCAGAAGCGGATAACCTGACAGAGACCATCCCATCTGCACCACACCAGATCAGGCAAAGCATTTTTTCTCTCTGGCGGTTAGGCAGGAAGAATGTGCCGGCAGGATCGCGACAACGGGTGAAAATCCAGGAGGATACGTGGCCTGCCGAGTTCACCCACCTGATGAGACCCAGCCTGAGTGCCCAGGCCTTCCTCAGGGCCGCCATTAATCTACCGGAGCCGACGGATATCCCCCCGGGAACGGCTACATTCATGGTAGATGGCGCCATTCTCGGAAAGCGGACCTTTTCCTTCGCCGGACAGGAAGGGACGTTCTTTTTCGGCGTGGATCCGTTAGTTACGGCCCATTTACTTTTAGTGTCTAAAAAATCGGGGGGGAAAACATTTTTAGAAAACAAACAGACTTACAAATGGGATTGGCGCATTGATGTTCAGAATGCCAGGATATCTCCTGCCAGGGTTCGCCTCGAGGACCCTTGCCCACAGCCCCGTGACGAAAGGATTAAACTGTCTCTCCAGCACGAACCGCCTCCTTCTGAACAAGACCCGGCAACACTGATCTGGTCCTTCGACCTGCCGGCGGGACAGAAGAAATCCATTCTTACCACCATCGTCCTTACCGCCCCCGAAGATATGAACCTGGACCTGGGGTGGAGATAACCGTAAATGAGGTTAAAGAAACATGCAGTCACTAATAAGTTCATCCGAGATGGTGAACATTCGTTTGAAGAAACTGATGGAATACGGCAAAACGTTACGCCTTATGAAAAAAGCGCAATTTGTTTAAATACATAACCTCAATAGAAGTATTGGATTTGCCTCAAGAGAAATATTCAGTTCCGCAAACCCCAAGTCATTCGTCTGCGTCTACCTATATCGATACCGGAATTTCTCACCGGAGTCCTCGAAGAATCCCAGCGTGGGTTTGGATAGCAGGATTTCTGCTGCTAATGTATTTTTGCCATAAATAATTGAATTCGGTGCTTTCAATCAGGTGACTGTCTTCCGTCATTTCGCTACATAATATCCCGCATCTGTGAGGGCTTTTTTTACTGCATTCATTTGACCGAAGGAGGCGCTGTTTTGTCGGGCAAACTCAACGGCAATATCCCGAACTTTTCGAATCCCATCCCTGTCTTTTTGATCGGGCAAACCCCATTGGTTTTTCCTGCCATTTTCAAACTCGACAAACAAGGTCCCGTTCCTTACAAACGTAGACATCCGCAGGATCGCCTTTTTGATCCTTGATGGCATTGGCTTTGGTAATGGACGGGACAAACCGGCAATGCTGAATATGCGTCTGAGAACATCGTCTTCCGTCTCACCGAACTTGCCTCTTTTAGCGATTTCATCCCATACTTCATCGGATATCCGGATGGTTTTCATAGCTGCCCCCTGAAAAGATGATTCAATAACCTATCTCCAAGCCAGCAATTACCTTAGAACGGAGCCTCATAATCGTCATCCGGCTGCGCCATCTTGGGTTTGACCGGTGATGTTTTTCCGTCCTGAATGGTCAGGTGGTTCTTGGCTGCCGCATCTTTGAGAATAGAAAATTCCTCAAGTTCCATACCCTTTGTTGTGCTGAGATAAACCCACTTGGTTGCGCGGGCGACACCAACGAACAACATGCGTTGCTTCAACCTGCTGTCATGAATATTATCGAAGGCACTCGCCGTTATTTTCGGAAGAAGGACACTGTCAAACGTAAGGCCTTTAGCGCTGTGGTACGTTGCGATCTTGGGAAGGTTGTTGCCAAAGTCAAAATCCGCCGGCATACCTGGCCTCTTTGGAGGTACCGCTTTCTCAATATCGATCCCCCTCTCCTGCATGGCGGTGGCAAAACCATGTACCTGCTTGTTTTTCGGCACAACGATGCCGACACGTTCGTTCATCAACTGGCGCTGTCGGATGACATCGGCCATGCGATCCATCTCCTCGTCATGATTGCTGGCGATAAAGCAGAGCGGCCGTTCCTTCGTCAGTTGTTGTGTGCCGATTTGAGAAAGATACTGACCGCGCCGAACGGCATCTGGTATAAAATACGCCGCCAGTTGTGCCACATAGGGTGAGTTTCTATAAGCTCCCAACAGCGTGGCGTTTTCCTTCCTGAGCCCCATCCTTGCCAAGATCTGTTCTTCCCCGGTTCCCTCTTCAAATATCTGCTGCATCCGGTCGGCGAAGACGGTGACATGCCGTGCCGCCAGGGAAATGATTTCAAAGGCCTGTGGGCTCAAATCCTGCCCTTCATCCACAAGGATGAAATCCAGGGTCTTTTGAAGAGCAGGACGTGTCTTCAAGCGCTCCAGGACGGATAGACGGATCTTTTCAAAATCGATTGTTCTCCCTGCCCAAGGGAGGCTTTTCGATATTTCCTTCTCGTAGATGAGGCGGCACCAGTGATCGAAGGTGCTGACCGTTTCATCGGGGAGTCCCAGGAATTGAATGCCCGATTTGATGTACTGCTTTATGACATTTGTAAAGACGAAAACCCTGTATTTTTCAGGAGAAACGTTATACGCCCTTGCCAGGTAGCCCGCCCGGTGGATCAGAACCTGCGTCTTTCCGGATCCGGCCACGCCGAAGACGACACGGTTTTGATCCGGTTTCATTTCAACTACCCGGGTCTGGTCCGGCGTTAGATCACCCGGCGGCAATAGCCATGTTCCCATCGTTACCCCCTCACGATCAGTCCGCCCTTGATTCCCGGTAGTGGCGTCTTGAAATCGACATCAGGTTCCCCTTTTTTCTTTCGTTTGCTTTTTTCCTTGTCTGCATGTTGGGTGGCCTTTTCATCCCCCGCCCCACGCGCCGCCACCATAAGCCAACCCAGTTCCCATTCGGACAGGCTGTCGGGCCGCCTGAAGGCCTTGATGGCCTGCAGGTAGATGGGTTTGTAATCCTTGTCGGGATCGATCTTCTTCAGGCACATTGCCTTCAGCGTCAGACATTCACCTTTTTGCCCACCCTTCTTGATCGCCGCCTCGATTGTATCGACCGCCTCCTGGTACATCGATCTTCGGAAAAAGCTCAGGGCCAGGTTGAACAAGGGACCATTCCAGGATGTCGTCGCGCGGTCCGCTTCCCGGTAGAGTTTCTCTGCCCGCTCATGGTCGCCGAGTTCTCCATAATAGATGCCTTGAAGATTTAAAATCTCCACATCGGGCTTTCCGAGGCTTTTCAAAGCCGATCTCAACCAATCCAAGGCCCTCTCTTTCTGATTCAACTCGGCGTACCACCGGGCAAGCTGGATGAAATCGTCCCGGTCTTCAGGCGATCCGCCGCCCTTCTTCTTCAACTCCTCTTCTTTCTCTTCGATGAGCAGCCGGATGCTGCCGGGATTGACGACGTTCACAAACGGGTTCTCCACAGCATGTTCGAAAACGGCCTCCGGATCATCCTTCAGAAAGGCCCGGCATTGAAACTGTTTACCCGCCGTGATTCGATATTCCATGACGATCTCCGTCCCGGCCGTCACATGCTCGGGGATGTTCCATATTTCATGAAATATCGTCTGTCCATCCTTTGCACTCACGACTTTTAAGAGTAGATTTTCCGTGAACAGATCCTCTTGGGCGGGCACGATCAGTTCAACCCGAGCCCAGTCGTCTTCAGCAGGATAGGGGAGGGCCGTCTGCGCCGGGACAAGAGGAAAGAGCCCTTCACCCGTGGTGACCAGCGCCAAAGCGTCATGGAGAACTGGGCGAATGAGGTTCTGCCCTGTAATGGCCTTGTAGAGGCTGTTCCAAGCAGCGCCCCGGGCGACGGAAAGTTGGATGGAGAGGGGATCCTGAAAAAAACCGACGGCGCTCTTCTGAAAGAACGCCTCGACCGCTTCCCGTACCTGGGGAATCAGGGAACTCCCTCCAACCATAAGACAGAAATCAATTTCTTCCGGCTTTTGGCCGGCCCGATCCAGGGCATCCTGGAGGGGGGCGAGGATGGACTGGGTCAGACGGAATTCCGTCTGCCTGGCATAGAGGAGATCTCGGTCGAGAAACGGCGCCAAGATTGTTTCCCATTGCATCGCGGTCAGGGTCGGGCGGGCCAGGTGGAATGATCTCTTTCCCAGATAAAGGGTAATTCCCGGCTGCCTCGCCATCACCTCTTCTTTGTCTGCTTCGTCGTATTTGCCAAATTTCTTCAGCCGGTCGATCTCTCGGCAGAGGGCCTCCTTCAGGGCTTCCGCCGTTCCCAGAAGCTGTGGTTCGAGCCCACGTTTCTTTTCCGCCCAAGTAAGATCAAGCGGCCCCAAGCTGTTTTCCTTTAGTAACGAGGGAATCAGGTGTTCGTGGACGATCGCGGCATCCAGACCCCGCCACCCAAGCGATGGTAGCGGGAAACGGCGATCTGGCCCATCAGAATCTGTTTCGTTTTTTTGTCGGCTGTGATTTCCAATACGGATACGTCGCAGGTGCCGCCGCCGAAATCAAAGACGACGCACCGGGTCGTCCGGCCCGCCTCGACGATGCGGTCGGCCCCCTCGCTCATGATGTAGTCGATTAGGGCAGCCGTGGGTTCATCGAGGAGATCGTCATCCTGAAGCTCGATGCCTGAATAACCGCAGGCGAGCAGTGTGTCCCGACGCTGGTTGAGCTGGAAGGATGCGGGCACTGTGACGCAGAAATGTGCAGGCTTGTCTTGCCCTTCCTGACATACGGCGTCCTTCAGAAAACGGAGGATATGGCCGGCGATCTTGGAGGCGTGATTGAAGGACTCTGACGCTCGATGATAGGTTTTACGCAACCCCATATCGTTCTTGGTCTCGTAGAACAGGTTCCTTTCCGGAAAGAGGTTGGCCTCCTGGGGTCTGGTTCGCAACCTTTTTGCTCCTTCGCCCATCATCACGCCCGTGTTGTCCAGAACGGCGACCACCGAAGGCACGAGGGAACTCGTCATGGTTCCCGCCGGCCAGAGCGGTTGATCGATCTCCAGGACCCTGCATACCGGTTTCTCTCCGGACGCCCATGAAGCCTCCGCGACGCTGGAATTGGTGGTGCCCAGGTCGATGCCGTAATGTTGAGCCTCGGTCTTATTGCTTTTCTTTTCAGGAGAAGAGAAGAAGAGCTTGAGATCATTCATATGTTATTTCCCAAATCATTTGTTAAGCTTAAACAATATCAGCACTAAAACAACCTTATCTCTTTCCCGCAATGCTTGCACGGAACCTTCAATGACATAACACATCTCTATCCCTATATTTATTTATACGGAGCAGTGGCATGACACATAGGATACCTCGAACAACCATAGAACTTCCCATATCTGCCATTACGGAGAATCATACGGGATTTACATTTCGGGCAAATCTTTCGTGCATCAGCTGGGGATTCCCCACGTGGTTCGGTCCTTGCTGCCTTGATTTTTTTGCAGTACACACAAATTCTGCCATAACCGGTCGAGCATGCAGGGTCTTTGAACTCTTCACCATCCCGTATAAGCTTGCACTTCGGACACTCCTTGGCTCCATTGTTTTGAATATGATCGATGGTTTCGTGTATCGACCGAAGCACATCCACGTTTCCATTCTTTTCTGTCGTTGCGGCCAGCAGCCTCTTATCCAAAGTCTCTATCGGGTTCTTTCCGCAGTTGAACTTATTTATCCTGATGAATTTGTATCCATAGCTCTCAATGATTTTCTGTCGATACATATCTTCATGCGAATAATACTGGCGGTAATTGAACTCATTCACTTCGCCATACTTGGTAAAGTGTTCTTTGAAACCGTCATATTCAATGACAATCTTGTGTTCCCGATCTTTTTCGTTCCTGTAGATCAGAAGGAAGTCGACCTTATATTTCGGGTGCTGATAGGCCCTTGTTGGGTCAAGCTGCTGCAGATACTCACCAACGTTAAACTGTGGAACAAGCGATACCCTGCCAAGCCCTTTGTTTTGTTGCCAGAACTTTGTTTGAGCAACCCAGTTCAGCACTTCCTTCTCCATGGGCGAATTTGGGTCTACCGCATCAGGTAACGGCTCTTTCCTTGCTTCCTCAAGCTCATTCCAGTAATGTCTGAGTGCATCGCCAATTGAACCTGTAAAGGCATCGAGTGGTTTACTGACCACGAAGTGCATACGCTCTTTGGCCCGGCTGAAGCCGACGTTGAGCCTTTGCGCCTTTATTTTGCCATCTTCTTCGATATCAACTGCATTAAGGTCCTTTATGAACACACCCCACAACCGGTCGATCTCCGCGTTCGCTACCATCGAGTAGTAGATAATGTCCCGCTCTTCGCCCTGACAGGTATCAAATGTCATAATTTTGAGATTCAATTCTTCAAAATAGTAATCCCTGTCCGGCAGCTTGTTGACAGCATCCAAAACCAGCTTCTGCTGATTGGTATGGGGCGTTATGATACCTACTGAACTTTTGATGCCTCCATCTTTAAGACTCTTAAGTTCATTAATGAGAAATTCTATTTCCAAGCTATTTGTTTTTGGCGTTGTCTCGATTTTTCCATCATGATTTATAAACTCGAATTTCAGGACATCATCAATTACCTTCCCGCGTATCTTCATAACCTGCAGGCTGTCCTTGTAAAAATGCTTGTTCGAGTAGGAAATGATTTCCTTATAGCCTCTGAAGTACTTGTTAAGCTGAATGCTGAAGTTGCTGATGAATTCGAAGAATTCCAAGATAGAAGTCTTGATGTTGAAGTTGTCCTGTCGGACAAGCTTCTGTGGCTCATTAGAAACATTCTTGATGAAAGTATCGCGCAGGTTGTTCAAATATTCCCGGTTCGTGTCTGAACGGGCTTGGGCTGCTTTTACATTGCTAAATTGCTTCTTGTCGCCAAGGATGAGCACTTTCTTTGCTCGTAATAGTGCAGGGAATGCCTGCGCGATACTAACTTGCGATGCTTCGTCAATGATTACCAAGTCGAAAATCTCCGGTTGGAGAGGGATATATTCAGCGTAATCCCTGATTCCGGCAAGAATGCAGGGAAACGATTCCCTTAGCTTAGAGAACTCCTCCCGCGGGAATTTCTGTTTCTTCTGAATAATTTTCCGCAAAGTAGTGGCAGTAGCCCTACTATTCTGGGAGAATTCAATGACCCGTTCATCCATCTTGTAAGTCATCTGGATAGTGACAAGTTTCTCAATCTTACTCTTTGCTGTTTCATAGTTGGTTTCGGGAATATTGGAAAAGATTTTTTCAAGCTTCTGTTTGAGTGCTATAAAGTGCACAAATTGTTTAAATGCATCGTCGCCCATCGTAATGAGTTTATTGCTACTGCAACCGGCAAGATGAGCGATGTCGATTCCAAGCAGTTTTATAGAGATTGGGTATTTTTTTAGGTTTTCATTCAGGTATTTAATATCCTCATCAATACCAGCAAAGGCCGAAATTTCCTTAAGTATTGTTTCATTTTTCAGGATGGCGTCGATGACGGAAAGGAAGTCGTATGAAATACCTATTCCTTCTGGCCGATTGGCCTTCGCATAGTTGTAGATTGTGGAAATACTCTGTAAAAGGTCGAGATGTTTGTGTGGTTCCTCGATGTTGATTATTGGCAGTTCCGTCTTAAACCTTTCATTTAAAGCCCTAACTTTGTTTCCTTTGAACATGTAACCTAACAGTCCGCACTTCAAAGTATTGTAAGACTGTGTAAATTCCTGCAGCTTAACTAAATTTATGTCGTTAAATTTCTCGCACTTGGTGAGAAGGCTAATATTGCTAAACCGTTCCTTGACCTTGGCAGCAACGCCTATCAATTCGTTACTCAACCAGATGAGCTTGCGTAGGGTTTCCGTGTTGTGACAGGCAGTTGCTGGAATTTTGAGAAAAGACAAAGCACGACATTTTTCATTTGTCCCTGTGCTACAGAAAGTTTCGTTTAGGCGGCCAAATATCTGCCTGAACTCCTCCAGTTCCACGCACGAATCCGGATTGCAGAGGAATTCTCCCAAGTCAACAGGTAGGCCCTTCTCCTCGTAATGCTTTTCTATGACAAAGTAGCGGGCGATATCATTAATATCAATTTCCTCGCTAACAAGAATCTCTGCCTCAATGTCCTCCTTGAGGGATTGCACAGCTCTATCTATTCCTTGATTCAGCTTTTCCGAATCATTTTTCACTGCCCGGTAATGAGTCTTAATGTTATTGATGACAGCAGGGGATAGTATTTGCGCGTACGTGCTTCCGGTTTTGCCAAGGCGCAAAATGGGATTCTGGAAGTTCTTGTCATGTCTGACTTTATTGAGCGTAGAGGAGATCTTGTCTTCTACAACGTCAAGAGCTTCTTTCTTGTCTGACAAGACCAGTACCGACTTGTTGTTCAGGACACAATCGCAGACAATCGCTGTAATAGTATGGCTTTTCCCAGTACCTGGCGGTCCTGATACAGTGACGTAATTACACCCGGGGCGCTTTATCGCTATAAGAATTTGAC
>MNZP01000033.1 GCA_001873675.1 Syntrophaceae bacterium CG2_30_49_12
GTCAGGGGGTTTCTGGGTAACCTTAAACGCATGGTATCTTTTATCACTATCACATCTTTAATGTCAATAAAAAATGTAACTGTTCAGGTAGCCACCAAGGCACTAAGACACGAAGGATAGATATGAGTTTTTCCACTTTGTCTGAAAAGGAAGAATAATTATATGATCTTAGTGTCTTGGTGTCTTAGTGGCTGAATAGTCACTAAAAAATAGCTGATCCTTTTTGGGGCATAGGCGCTAACTTAGGAAGTAATGTTTCTTTTCCGTCATTCCGGACTTGATCCGGAATCCAGTTCTTTTCAGTAGTTACGTTCTCTCTGGATTCCGGCTTTCGCCGGAAAGACTAGTATAGCGTTTCATTAAAAGACTGTCATTTCGACCGTAAGGAGAAATCTTTCTATCTCAGTGATATGGAAAAGATTTCTCGTTTCACTCGAAATGACAGAAGTGTAAATGTTTTAATGAAACGCTCTACTACTTAAGTTAGCGCTTATGCCTTTTTGGGGGGAGGGGGCTGCCTCCTGAAGAAAGAACTTCGTCCCAACCTGCCCTGGCCGATGTGCTCGTGTCTGTCCAAGCGGCTTCCCCATATACTTTTCTCAACCCCTCCGGCAATGGACGTGCTCCCAATCTCATCGTCATTTCCACAAAATCATCCTCCCCCAGTGTGCTCTGGCCTCTCAAATCCCTCCAAATCGATTCCGACCGCACTCCGGCCCTTACAAACTTGCGATATATCTCTTCCGCCCTCTTTCTTTCGAGCGGAATCCTCAGAGATGGCTGATCCCGTCTTTTTCCTGTCCTTTTTTATTTTCAAACATCTTGCATAACCCCTCAATCTTTTCTTCAACCCGCAGGGCGTCGCTGTCCAGAGTCTCTTTCACAAATGAAGCGGTCCTTCCGATATACAGGGGAGTAAGTGATTTCAGGAGATGCTCCCTGCTGATCAGTTTTTTATGCGCCGCTGCGGCAAAGCCGTAGATTATCTCAACCCATATCTCATCGGAAATATGAAATTTTGCATCAGGCTGTGAAGCCGCCCGGCGTAGATAATTTATAATATCCTTGGAAAGGAATTCTTTCCATATCATTGTCAACTCTTTTACGCCTAACTGAAATCTTCCGATCATCCGGCCAATATTGACAGTCACCGGTTCCAGACCCACGGCATATTGAAACCCAAAAGTGTGAACCGGTTCGGAACCTTCAACAGCCATCCACCTTTCAGGATATTGTTCCATGAGGTCGAAGGCCGCCCCAACGACCTGATAAAGCATTGCACTCAGATCAGCGCCGGGATCCTTGGCATCATGTATTTTGGCGCCGAGAAAAGACTGGCATATTTTGAAATCATTGGCAATGGCAGTTATTGTCATCCAGATGTCAATCCCGTATTTTGCAATATCTGTATTCCAGACGTCTTTTGAGAGATAAAACGCTGCGAGCTTTCCTGAAAATCCAAAATCCCCCCCGATGGGCTGCCGCACCTGCCTGCCATATAATGCCCTCGTGACGGGATAAATAATGCTGTTGGTTATCGTTCCGTCGTATTTGTGCCGGTGGTAAAGGGGTGCGACAAAATCAAAATCTCCGCCGAGCACGGGCTTGATGAGGAGTTCCACCCATTCGGGCGTGATGCTTCTCAGATCGGAGTCCACCACGATGCACGCCTTTGCGCTCAGGGAATCCGCTATCTCAAAAATGGTTCTGAAGGCGCTCCCCTTGCCCGGAATGCCGTGATAGGGGATCGTTATTTTTAATATCGGCTTTTTCCTGTGCTTGATAAGGATGACATCAAAGTCTTCAACGACAGCATTCTGAACAACGTCCATGGTCCCATCGGTTGAGCCGCCGTCGGAATTTATGATCACGGATTTACTGTCGGGGAAATATTTTGTAAGTCCCGCCTGTACTGCCCTTACCACATGCGCTATAGTGCGCGCATTGTTGTAGCTCGGGATGCCGACGAGGATATCCGTCTCTTTGATATCGTTAATCCTGTCCGCTACATCTTTTTTCAAAATACTGTTATTCACACAGTCCAACCTGTTTAATTCGGATTATAAGCTTTAATGTTTAATGTCGCTTTTTGGTGATCTTACCTGACTTGTTGTCATATATCGCCCTCCATCCGCTTACGCACCACTCCTCCCATACATTTTAGTCATTTTCAGAAGCCTGCGGGAAAGGGATGGCATCAGTTGTTCATGCTGAAGTCGCCACTCCCAGTTTCCCGCAGACGTACCAGGAAGATTCATCCGGGCGTCTTCCCCCAGGCCTAAAAGATCCTGCATGGGGAAAATGGCGATACTTCCAACAGACATCATGGCCAGCCTGATGATGTCCCAGTGAAGCTCCTTTAAGGAGATTCTTTTACCAAGATACCGGGTGAGCCGCCTCCTGTTCTGGGGTGTGGCTTCCTTTGTAAACCACCCCTTGATGGTATTGTTGTCGTGTGTGCCCGTATAGACCACGCAATTGGTCGTGTGATGATGCGGGGTATGCCGACTCGCCGGGAACTCCTTGCCGAATGCAGACAGGAGCACTCTCATACCGGGAAATCCAAAACGACACATTACTTCTCTGAGTTCTGGGCCGGGTGCTCCCATATCCTCGCAGATAATGGGCAAGTACGGGAATTTCCCGGCGAGGTGTTCGAAGAAATCGAAGCCCGGGGCAGAAACCCATTTTCCATTGATTGCTGTTGTTTCGGTGGCCGGCACTTCCCAGTAACTTACGTAACCGCGGAAATGGTCGATCCTCAAGTAATCAAACAGCCTCAAATTATGGGCGATTCGCCGGATCATCCATCCATATCCGGTTTTTTTCAGCATTTCCCAGCGGTACAGGGGATTGCCCCAGAGTTGTCCTGTTTCGCTGAAATAGTCAGGGGGCACACCGGCGACCACAGCGGGCATCTTTTTTTTGTTGAGTTGGAAAAGTTCCGGATGAGACCATACGTCGGCGCTGTCGTGACTCAGGTAGATAGGCATATCGCCCATGATCAGAATCCCGCGATCATTGCAATATCTTTTCAGGGACATCCACTGATCATAGAAGATATATTGACGGAACTTTTCCATGGCAATTTTTTCAGCCAGCTTTTTTCCGGCTTCTTGCATATCATCGGGCCGTCTGTCACGAATGCCCCGTGGCCATTCAGTCCAATTTACTTCCCGAAAGTGATCCCGAAGAGCCATAAAGAGGGCAAAATCATCGAGCCAGAATATATTTTCCATGCAGAACGTCTCCCACCTGTAGTCCGCCTTTCCGGATTTTACCTTGAAGCGTTGCCATGCCCGTTCCAGAAGCTTTTCCTTGTAGGCAAGCGCCTGCGGGTAATTTACGCGGTCACCGGGAAAATGAGGCTGGTCATCCAGGTCAGCACCACAGAGAATATCATTTTGCATCAACAGTTCGGGACTTACGAAAAGCGGGTTGCCGGCGAAGGCGGAGAGGCTCATGTAGGGCGAATTGTCCCATGCCGGCATGGTCGGATTCAAGGGGAGAATCTGCCAGAAGCTTTGCCTCGCAGAAAAAAGAAAATCGGCAAACTCATATGCCCCCGGGCCCATGTCTCCAACACCGAAACGGGAAGGCAGGGATGAAATATGAAGGAGAACGCCGCTTCCGCGCCTTTGCTTCATGGAACCTCCATGGTTGCCAATGGATCAAGCAGGCAATCAGATACTTTACCTTTATCGATTGTCCTGCTCCACGGCCTCGTTTATTCTTTCCGAAAAGTCCGGTATGGCCGCAGCAATCCGCACCCAGGCCGCCATCAGGGGGATGCCGACAGGATCATTGATAAATTCCTTTACGGCCAGACGGACAGAGCCGACAAAGGCGTCCACAGCTTCTATTTCTTCGTGGCGATCGTATATCAGGGCGTTCAGCCGGGTCAGGGCGTGATATTTTTCAATGGCAACGCGCGATTCCTGAGTGTAGGCGGTCATCAACGTCCTGAAAAAGGCTTCGCTCATTACCAAGCCATCCTGGCTCAGCACCCGGAACAGGGCATTGGCGATGTCCGTTGCCATCCGGATCAATCCCTCGTCCTGTTTGCTGCCCTAACACTCTACATCCTGTCAGCGGTCATGTTCATTCGTCTTAAGTAAGTGCAGGTTTAAAACTTGTCCCTACTGCCCAATAGAGGATTTACCCTTGGCGCTCCCGAGCAAACTCTTCAGCGTCGTCAGATTCTGAATATCTTCTTTTAAATCTTTTCCCTTGGGAGTTTCCAGCAGCATCGGCAAATCTTGAAAACGGGGATCGTTTAAAATAAGGCGAAAGGCCTTTAGCCTCAACCGGCCCTGGCCGATGTGCTCGTGCCTGTCCAGGCGGCTTCCCAATTCCCCCCGGGAATCGTTGAGGTGTATCGCCTTGATCTGTTTGATCCCGATCAATCCATCGAATTGTGCAAAAGTTTTCTCGAATGTCTCAGGAGTGCGGAGGTCATAGCCAGCCGCAAAGGCATGGCAGGTATCAAAACATACCCCCAGGCACTCGGGATAATGGCTGTTTTTCATTATTTCCGCCAAATGTTCGAAACGAAAACCGAGCGTAGAGCCCTGGCCGGCGGTAACTTCCAGTAACACCTTAACTTTCGATTCCTTTGTCCCCTTGCAGATCCTGTCGAGAGCCTGGCTGATGCGGGCAAGACCAGCGGCTTCACCGGCCCCCACATGGGCGCCAGGGTGGGTAACCAGGTAGGGGATGGATAGGAGGGCGCATCTTTCTATCTCACTAATAAAACTTGCCACGGATTTCTGCCACAGCTCTTCGTCGGGGGAGGCCAGGTTAATCAGGTATGAGGTATGACCCAGAACAAACATGTCCGATGTCTTCCGGAATTCTTTAAAACTTTCTGTTTCCCTGGTGGTCAGGGGCCTTGCCTGCCACTGGTTATTACTTTTAGTAAAGATTTGAATGGCCCGGCAACCGATAGATAGTCCCCGCAGGATGCTTTTCTCAATCCCTCCGGCAATGGACATGTGTGCTCCCAATCTCATCGTCATTTTCCTTCTGTCACGCTTGCGCGGCTGCCTTTTCACGCGTGGCGGATGCCCTACGCCGGCCTTCTGCTCCCAGAATCTTTTTTCTTATCCGCAGACTCTTGGGCGTGACTTCGAGCAGTTCGTCATCGGGAATATATTCAATGCATTCGTCGAGACTCATGATGCGCGGCGGTGTGAGGCGTATAGAGATGTCTTCGTTCGAACTGCGGATGTTTGTCATTTGCTTTTTCTTGCAGACATTGATCCCGATGTCGCCTTCGCGCGGCTGCTCGCCGATGACCATTCCTTCGTACACTTGTACGCCCGGACCGATAAACAGAAAGCCGCGTTCTTCCGCATTTTTCAGCGCGTATGTCGTTGTGATTCCCGCTTCCCACGCCACCAGGCTGCCGTGCCCGTGTGTCTCGATCTCGCCTGCGAGCGGCAGATAGCCGTGAAAAAGCGCGTGCATGATCCCCGTGCCGCGCGTTGCGGTCAAGAACTTGCTGCGAAATCCCAACAGCCCGCGCGTCGGAACGAGGTAGCGTAAATGTACGCTGCCATCCTCCGCTGTGTGCATTTCTTCTAAGTTGCCGCGCCGTGTGCCGAGCATCTCCATTACAACGCCGAGGAAATCACCGGCGACTTCAATGTATACGTCCTCGATCGGTTCCAGCTTCTTCCCATTTTCTTCGCGGAAAATCACTTCGGGTTTACTGACCTGGAACTCGTATCCTTCGCGCCGCATCGTCTCGATCAAAATCGCAAGGTGCAACTCGCCGCGTCCCGAAACGATGAACGTATCCGGCAATTCGGTCTCTTGCACCAGCAGACTCACGTTTGATTCCAATTCCTTGAACAATCGTTCACGCAATTTCCGCGACGTGCTCCAGGTGCCCTCACGCCCGGCGAACGGCGATGTATTCACCCCGAAGGCCATCCGTACGGTTGGCGCTTCGACGCGAATCGGCGGGAGCGCGCGCGGGTTTGCCGTGTCCGTAATGGTTTCGCCGATGTACACTTCGTCCAGCCCGGTGAACGCGACGATTTCGCCCGCCTCGACGCACTCCACCGGAATACGTTCCAATCCCTGGTGCACAAACAGTTCCGCTATCTTGCCCTGCGTTATTTTCCCATCGTGTGCAATGCGCGCGACCGCCTGTGCCGGGCGCAGCGTACCCGCGAACAATCTTCCAATCACGATACGTCCTTTGTAATCGTCGTACGCAAGCGTTGTGACGAGCAATTGCGCCGGTTGGTCTGGTTCGACTTTCGGCGCGGGGATGTAACTAAGAATCGTTTCAAATAATGGCTGCAAATCGGCGCCGGTTTCGCCGGGTGTGCGTGACGCTGCTCCTCTAAGCGCGTCGGTATAGACGATGGGAAATTCCGCTTGTTCATCGCTCGCGCCGAGATCAATGAACAAATCGAACGAGGCATTTGCGACGTGATTCAGCCGTGCGTTCGGGCGGTCCACTTTGTTGATAACGACAATCGCCTTGTGTCCCAGCTCAAGAGCCTTTCGCAGAACAAAACGCGTCTGCGGCATGGGCCCCTCTACTGCGTCCACGAGCAGCAACACGCCGTCCACCATATTCAGCACACGCTCGACCTCGCCGCCAAAATCGGCATGACCGGGCGTGTCCACGATATTGATTTTCGTGCCGCGATAAGTGATGGCCGTATTTTTCGCGAGAATTGTAATGCCGCGTTCGCGTTCAAGGTCGTTCGAATCCATCACACGCTCGACGATAGTTTGGTTATCGCGAAAGATGTGTGACTGCCTGAGCATCGCATCCACGAGCGTTGTCTTGCCGTGGTCCACATGCGCGATGATGGCGATGTTTCTTATATCGTTTCTTACGGTCATGGTACTCTCTCACCTTTAAAGACAAAATCCACAATCTCGCCCGGCGCCGAGCCCGGCTTGAATACTTTCTTTATCCCCATATCCAAAAGTTCCGGTATATCCCTTGTAGGGATGACACCCCCCATGATCACCGGTATTTCTATTTTTTGTTCCTTCAGCACTTTCACCAGATTGGAGGCGATGTAGAAATGCTCTCCCATAGAACTGCTGATGCCTATAATATCCACATCCTCCTGTTCGGCTGCCTTAGCCAGTTCTTTTGGATCACTAAAATAGGTATAAACAACCTCGATACCTCTATTCCTGAAACTGCTCATGACAGAGAGAAGCCCCCGGTCATGTCCGTCCAGAGAAAAACGCGCCAACAGCGCCCTCATCTTGCCCTCAGCCTTACCCTGATCTTTCATGGTTTCCTCCCTAAGCATATATCCGGCCTCCACTGACCTCTACTATTGCCTCCATCATTTCACCCAGTGTACATTTAGCCCTGGCGGCCTCTAACAAAGCAGGCATAAGTATCCCCGCCTTTTCCACTGCATCAAACTTCGCCATGGCCTCCTTCACCTTCTCTAAGGAATCTTTCACCATGATGTTGTCCCTGTTCTTCTTCCATTTTTCCGTCCTCTTTATGATCTCTGCCTCGATCTCAGGCTGGTATAAGGTAAAGGCCGGCACCTCTTCCTCTTCTTCCACTCTGAACTTATTCAAACCCACGACGATCCTCTCCCCGCTATCAACTTCCTGACGCCATTTTATGCTCTGTTTCTCCAGGAGTTGGCGGAGCCAGCCGTTCTTTATGCACCCGAAATAGCCTCCCCGGCTTTCTATCTCACTCCTGACCTTCTCTGTTTCTTCTTCTACCTTATCCGTGAGCCACTCTAAGTAGTAAGAACCACCCAGCGGGTCCGTCACATGGGGTACCCCCGTTTCATGGAGGACGATCTGGTTTATCCGGATGGCTGTACGCACCGCCTCCTCGGAAGGCAGGCCGATAGCCTCATCGTAAGAATTGGTATGCATGGACTGCACGCCACCGAGAACGCAGGCCAGCACCTGGAGGGTAGAGCGGGTAATGTTATTCAAAGGCTGCTGGGATGTAAGCGAAGAACCGGCTGTATGCACATGGATCCTGTACTGGAGAGACTTCGGATCCTTGCAGCCGAATCTCTCCTTCATAATTTTTGCCCACATCCTTCTCCACGCCCGGAGTTTCGCTATCTCTTCAAAGAAGTTCATCCCCAGGTGGACCTGAGAACTGAATCGGGGGACAAAATCATCCGGTCTAAGGCCGGCCTTTATCCCCCCTTCAACCAGGTCAATGGCCTTGGAAAGTACGATTCCCAGTTCCTGGGCCGGCGTAGCATTCATTTCCCCCAAGACATAACCGCATAGGTTTGTGTGGTTCCACCTCTTGATAGTCTGGGAGGTATATTTTATCAACTCGATCTCCAGCTTGTACTGGGTATCAGGGACAGGAGATGGCAGGTTGGTGGTCAGGCACCTGTTACCTAATCCATTCTGGCTTTGACCGTTTAACTCCCCGGGACTGTGTCCCCTGCCTTCGGCGTAGGCTACATACATCGCCAGGAACGGCAGGCAGGTGAATCTGATGTTATCGGCCACGCGGGTATTCGGAAGATCGTAGTCTTTAAGGAGGGTGTCAATATCTTCGAGAGTGGTTATATTGACACCGCCCAGGCCAATCATGCCGCGCGACCTTTCGTCATCGGGATCAAAACCGCAATGGGTAGGGGTATCTACGGCAAAGAGGACGGCTGGTTGTTCTCCGTATCCTTTCATCCCTTCCTTTATCAGGTATTGGGTGCGTTCCTTCGTCTCCTCACCGGTGCCGTAGCCATGGAGCAACTGGATCATCCAGGGCATATACTGATAACCCAGCGCCCTGTTCCCCCTGGTATAGGGGAAAGCTCCCGGCAGCTCTACGTCTAAATCCTTCACATCATCCGGCGTGTAAACATACTTGAGGGGTATTCCGGATTCTGAAGTATATTGGGGAGACTCAAACTTCAGCTTCTTTTTATAGACATCTTCTACCTCTCTCCCCCATTGCTCCAACATCTTTTTTGTCTTCTCGAGGGCTTCTTTATTAAACATGGCATTTTCCTTTCATGCTTTGTCTTGCCGGCCACGACGGAGCGTGGCCCTCCTTAATTATAGAGACCTTTGCTTCCTTGTCAATAAAAAAGGCACAGGCGGCATCCTGAGTGTCTCTTCACGAAAATCCCACAAATCCCCCTTGACACCAGTAACTTTCTCTATTAAAAAATTACAAATAGAAGATGACTATGATTTAGCGCTGAAAAGGTTGCCGGTCTATCAGGCGCTTTGAAACCGTGGTTGAAGAGGAAGAAGGTGTATGGAAAAGATACCTATCACAAAAGCAGGGTTTGAAAAATTAAAGAAGGAATTGGAATATCTAAAGACAGTCTCAATACTTGAAAATATAAGGGACATTGAGACGGCTAGAGCGCACGGAGATATATCTGAAAATGCAGAATATGCGGCGGCCAAGGAAAGACAGGCTTTCCTTCACGGCAAGGTGCAGGAGATTGAAAACAATCTTGCCATGTCAAATGTTATTGACTTAAGGGATCTCAACAATGACAAGGTCGTCTTCGGCTCGATGGTTATCATTGAAGATATCGCCACAGGAGATGACACAAAATACCAACTGGTCGGTCCCTTTGAATCTGATATTAATGAAAATAAAATTTCCGTAACCTCTCCCATAGGGAAGGCGCTAATCGGCAAGAACATCGGCGATACTATCAAGGTCAAAACACCGGGAGGCCTCAGGGAATTTGAGGTTATAGATATCCTGGCTCCTCCCTAAAACATAAAAACATCAGTCGTACGTCATATGTCGTATGTCTTTTGACTTATGACGTATGTTTTAGTAGCTTTGCCGCATCCCGGGCAAAATAGGTAATGATGATATCCGCCCCGGCCCTTTTTATAGAGATCAGGGCTTCCATCATTGCCCTTTCCCCGTCAAGCCAGCCAAAACCGGCTGCCGCTTTGATCATGGCAAACTCCCCGCTGACATTATAGGCGGCAAGGGGTAAGTCAAATTCTTCCCGTGCCCGACGGATAATATCAAGATACGGGAGGGCGGGCTTTACCATAATAATATCGGCCCCTTCCTCCACATCGAGGGTCATCTCCCTGATCGCCTCATCGCTGTTGGCCACATCCATCTGATATGACCTTCTGTCGCCGGACTGCGGGGCGCTTGCGGCGGCCTCACGGAAAGGACCGTAAAAACAGGAGGCGTATTTGGCGGAGTAGGCCATGATCGGCAGATGCTCATGCCCCGCCTCATCGAGGGCCTCCCTGATAGCGCTCACCTGGCCGTCCATCATGGCCGAAGGGGCGACCATATCGGCGCCCGCCAGGGCATGAGAAACGGCGACCTTCGCAAGAACCTCGAGGGTGGTATCATTATCTACATCTCCCTTCTCCATCATCCCGCAGTGACCGTGACTGGTGTATTCACAGAGACACACATCGGTAATCACGACGAGATCGGAAACCCTGTCCTTAATCTTCTTTATCGCCTGCTGGATGGTCCCGTCTTTAGCGAAGGCGCCCGATGCTACCCCATCCTTCTTCTCGGGAATGCCGAAAAGGAGTACCGCCGGTATCCCCATTTCTTTTGTTTCCTGCACTTCCTTGATCAGGTGATCGCAGGACATCTGGAAATGCCCGGGCATAGAAGCGATCGGCCTTTTAATCCCCTTACCGGGGACCACGAAGAGGGGATAAACCAGATCATCCACAGACAGATTGGTTTCTCTGATCATCCTTCGAAAATTTTCATTCTTTCTCAACCGCCTTGGCCGATAACACGGGAAATACATCGTCTCCTCCTTTAAGTTATACACGTTCTTCGGTAAGATTTTATTGTAACTATTCAGCCACCAAGGCACAAAGACCCAAAGAGAAGATGGATATAAATTGAATAACGGAGTTTTCTCATTAATTTCAATGTTCCATGCATTAAAAAGGCTATTATAAAGAATTAATCCTATAATCTTGGTGCCTTTGTGCCTTTGTGGCAAGATACCTGAGTAGTTACGAATTCGGTTAGAAAAATAACGTC
>MNZP01000023.1 GCA_001873675.1 Syntrophaceae bacterium CG2_30_49_12
ATACCTGAGTAGTTACAAAAAAAGTAAAGGTTAGAAGCCAAATTTGATGCTCTCGTAAAAGTCAGAGATGACGTTAAAAAAGTTTGAAAAGGAAGGAAAAACTATATGCCTAACCCGGTTAAAAGACATTCAAAAACGAGGAGAAACAAACGGAGATCTCATGATTTTCTTACACCTTCTCTGCCTTCTTCATGTCCACAGTGTGATGAGCCTAAGTTACCCCATCATGCGTGTCCACACTGTGGAACTTACAAGGGGCGGGAGGTAATTCCGCTCGAAAAAATCTCCTAAAAGTTTGATCAGCAGTACATGAGACTTTCAGGGGAAATAGCTCTGAAGATGTAAACGGCAAGCAATCAACAACCGGCAAAATGACAGGGGGTAAGGGTTTATGACTCTTGAAGAAAAGGTCATAGATATTATTATGGAACAACTGGATGTCTCGAGGGAAGAATGTGTACCGGAGGCATCCTTTCAAAATGATCTGGGGGCCGATTCCCTTGATCTCATTGAACTGATCATGGGAATGGAAGAAAATTTCGGGATGCAGATCGCCGATGATGAACTGGAAAAAATCAGCACCGTTCGGGATGTGATTGATTTTCTGAAGAGTAAGGGTATATCTTAAGTTAAGTGCCTAAAGTGATCTAAAGTTAGAAAATCTTACCTTAACTTTAGGCACTTCCAACTTTAGGCACTTCCAACTGGAGAATTTCTTGAAAAGAAGGGTCGTGATAACGGGCCTTGGCGCGGTTACTCCCCTCGGTAACAGTGTCAAAGAAACATGGGAGGGGGTCTGCGCGGGGAGATCGGGAATCGGAAAGATCACAAAATTTGATACGACCGGTTACAAGACAAAAATCGCCGGTGAATTGAAGCATTTTGATCCCCTTAACTTTGTCGGTAAAAAGGAGCTTCACCGCTTAGATGATTTCATTGTCTACGCTTTAGCATCTGCCCAAATGGCTTTGGATGATGCGGCATTGACCATTGATAATGCGATTGCCGAGAGGGTAGGCGTGATAATAGGATCAGCGATCGGGGGGCTTGCCACCCTGGAGAGGGAAAAGGAAACAATCATCAATGCCGGTCCCCAAAAGGTGTTTCTCTTTACCATTCCGGCAGTTCTCGCAAACCATGGTGCCGGTCAAGTGTCTATCAGGTTTGGGGCCAAGGGACCTATAAACTGTCCTGTAACGGCATGCGCGGCAGGGACCAATGCCGTTGGAGATTCCTTCCGTATTATATCTCACGGCTATGCCGATGTAATGATTGCAGGGGGCGCCGAGGCGGCTGTTTCTCCACTCTGTATAGCCGGGTTCAATGTCATGAAGGCGATCTCCGTAAATAACGATTACCCTGAAAAGGCAAGCAGACCTTTTGACAGAGACAGGGATGGTTTTGTCGTCAGCGAAGGATGCGGCATTCTGATCTTAGAAGAATTATCGTTTGCCAGGAACAGGGGGGCCAGGATATATGCGGAGGTGGTTGGCTACGGGTCGACCAGTGACGCCTTTCACATGGTAGCACCGCCTCCCGGCCACGAAGGAGCCGCCAGATGCATGCAGCTTGCCCTGGAGGAGGCGGGGATGAGTCCCGCCGAGATTGACTACATCAATGCCCATGGCACATCAACACCGCTCAATGACGTATACGAGACAGAAGCCATCAGGACAGTTTTTGGAAAACACAGTAAAGCGATTGCCGTGAGCTCAACAAAATCCATGACCGGCCATCTGTTAGGCGCTGCCGGTGGTGTGGAAGCCATGATAGCGGTAAAGTCTGTTTACGAAGGCATTATTCCGCCAACCATCAATCTGGACCATCCCGATCCCGCCTGCGACTTAGACTATGTCCCCCATAAACCAAGAAAAAAGGAAATAAATACCGCTATGTCCAACACCTTCGGTTTTGGCGGGGTAAATGCGGTTCTGATAGTCAAGAAATTCAGCGAATAAGAAATGGATGCAAAGAGAATCATCATCGGCTCGGACCATGCCGGATACCACCTTAAAGAGACAATCAAGCAATACTTAGCCGAAATGGGTCATGAGATTACCGATGTGGGAACTCACTGTATGGACGATACCGACTACCCTGACTTTGGTATCATGGTAAGCAAAAGGGTTTCTTCGGGAGAATTTACCCGTGGTATATTGATCTGTGGTTCTGGAGTCGGCATGACCATCGTCGCTAATAAATTTCCCTCTGTTAGAGCAGTCTTATGCCTCGATGAAGATACGGCACGCATGAGCAGGCTTCACAATGACACCAATGTTCTTGTCCTCGCCGGCAGGCGAACGGATATAGAGAGGGCGAAAACGATCACCGGTACATGGTTGAAAACAGCTTTTGAGGGAGGACGTCATCAGAGACGTCTCGATAAAATCAGGGACATGGAAAGGAAGTTGTGCGGCAGGTAATCGCTTAAAATGGCACATATATCTCTATGCTGCGCTTGGGCATTTTGAAACAGGAGGACAGATATTGAATGGCGATATTAATGAAAACTGACCCGGAGGTCGCCGGGGCTATCCTGCGGGAAACTCAGAGACAGGCAGAAAAACTGAACCTTATCACGTCGGAAAATTTCGTGAGTGAAGCTGTCCTCGAGGCGCAGGGAAGTATCCTGACGAATAAATATGCCGAAGGCTATCCGGGAAAGAGATATTACGGGGGATGCAAATTTGCAGATACCGTGGAAACACTCGCTATCGAGCGATGTAAACAGCTCTTCGATGCCGAACATGTAAACGTCCAGCCCCATTCGGGCACCCAAGCCAATATGGCTGTTTACTTTTCGGCCCTGCAACCGGGGGACACAATTTTAGGGATGAATCTCTCCCATGGAGGGCATCTTTCACACGGAAGCCCGGCAAACTTTTCGGGAAGATTTTACCATGTTGTTCCTTATGGCGTTGACAGAGAAACGGAAACAATTGATTTCAATGAAGTGGAAGCTCTGGCTAAAAAGCACAGGCCAAAGCTTATTGTTGCCGGGGCCAGCGCCTATCCGAGGGTCATAGACTTTGAAAAATTCAGAATGGTTGCCGATCTGGTAGGAGCAATGGTTGTGGCGGATATCGCCCATATTGCGGGCCTGGTCGCCACAGGACTTCATCCTTCACCGGTTAAGATCTCCGAGTTTGTAACCTCAACAACACACAAGACACTGCGTGGTCCACGAGGCGGTTTCGTCATGTGCCGGAAGGAATTCGCTAAAATGCTGGACAGTTGCGTATTCCCCGGTATGCAGGGCGGTCCCCTGATGCATGTCATTGCCGCCAAAGCTGTAGCCTTTAAAGAGGCCCTTTCCGGTGAATTCAAGGACTACCAATCCCAGGTCGTGAAAAACGCCAGGACCATGGCAGATGAACTGAGTTCTCAGGGATTTCGCCTTGTCTCGGGAGGCACCGATAATCACATGGTTCTGGCTGATCTGACAGATAAAAGGATTACGGGGAAAGATGCCCAGGAGATCCTTGACCGGGCAGGAATTGTGGTAAACAAAAACGGCATACCATTCGATATGAGAGGCCCCCAAATCACCAGCGGTATCAGAATCGGCACGCCGGCAGTTACGACGAGGGGCATGAAGGAAGGGGAAATGAAAATCATTGCTCGCCTTATTTCCGAAGTCCTCATGCATATAGATAACGAGAAGCGCCTACAGGAAATCGGTGAGGAAGTTAAAGCCCTCTGCGAGAAATTTCCCCTGTACAGCGAAAGGCTGAGATAAGTCGTATGTCGTATCTCAAAAGACGTACGACGTATGATATATAAATAAAGGTAACTACTCAGGTTATCAGGTTCATGGTTCACGGTTCACGGTTGGTTGGCTTGCACTCTTCATATTTCATCAGTCTAACCTTGAACCGTGAACCCCGGAACTTTGAACCTGAATAGTTACAAATAAAGATGAAACATGACAGATAATACATTTACCTCACACGGTCGGGGGGCGGGTCAGAAAACTCACCGGCCGGACTGGGATGAATATTTCATGGATATCGCGGAACTTGTAGCGAGGCGTTCCACATGTCGGAGGCGCGCCGTCGGCGCCCTTCTGGTTAGAGAGCGGAGAATACTTACTACAGGCTATAACGGCGCCCCAACGGGAATGCGCCATTGTCTGGATATTGGATGTTTGCGGGAACAACTCGGAATTCCTTCCGGTGAGCGTCATGAACTCTGCCGGGGGCTGCATGCCGAACAGAATGCCCTTATCCAGGCTGCTCTCCACGGGGTAAGCGTGAAGGGGGCAACACTTTACTCCACCAATCATCCTTGCATCATCTGTACAAAAATGCTCATCAATGGAGGTATCGTCATGGTCATCTTCCGGGAAGGCTACAGAGATAAAATGGCTGAGGAAATGTTTCAGGAAGCCGGTATAGGAGTATCTCAGTTATGAAATGTCCCCTTTGTGGAAAGGCGGAAAACAAGGTGGTTGATTCACGCGTTTGCAAGGATGGCAGCGCTATTCGAAGACGGCGCGAGTGTCTCGACTGTGAAGGTCGCTTTACCACTTACGAATTCGTCGAAAAAGTCCTGCCTGTAGTAATCAAAAAGGATGGCCGTAGAGAACCTTTTGACAGGACAAAGATACAAAACGGCATCAAGAAGGCATGTGAAAAACGTCCTATCAGTATTGACACCATCGAGAGCATCGTGGAGAGTATCGAGCAAGCCTGCCAGAATTCTTATGGGAAAGAAATCCCCTCGTCTGTTATAGGAGAGAAGGTCATGGAAGAGCTTCAGAAACTTGACGGTGTTGCCTACGTGAGGTTCGCCTCGGTATACAGGGAATTTCGTGATGTTAGTGAATTCTTAAAGGAACTCAAGACCTTCATGAGTGCCAACAAAGCAGGCAACAAACAGTAGTTACCCATGTTCACCGGTATCATAGAAGCCATCGGTTCCATCGGGAAAATGACCAGAAGGGGAGAAGACGCCTTTCTGGAGATTGATACACCTATGAACCTCGATAACCTCAAGGTTGGTGATAGTGTAGCCGTTAATGGCGCCTGTCTTACGGTGACCACAAAAAGCGGCAGGAGCTTTACAGCGGACGTATCATCGGAAACATTGGCAAGAACAAACCTCAAAACACTGAAGAGAGGGGATAAGGTAAATTTGGAAAAGGCATTACGATTGACTGATCCCCTGGGTGGGCATATTGTCCTCGGGCATGTGGATGGAATGGGAAAAATTCAGGAAAAGGTCGTAAAATCCAGTTCTATCCAGTTTGGCGTGGAGATTGATGAAATGTTAAGTCGCTATATCGTGGAAAAGGGTTCGATAGCGGTTGACGGGATAAGTTTAACCGTAAATCGGTGTAAAAAAAATAGGGTTTATGTTAATATAATTCCCCATACGACTCAGGTTACCACATTAGATTTAAAGAAAACGACCGATTTGGTTAATATAGAAACAGATATCCTGGGAAAGTATGTGGAGAAACTCCTCGATCATAACAAAGATCTTCTCCAGGGGGTTAATGCGGACTTTCTGGCGAAACACGGCTTTTTAAAGTGAAAATTTAAAATTAATTGCAGGGATGGTGAAGGTATATGGGTGTGAGTACAATTCAGGAGGCCGTTGAAGATATTAAAGACGGTAAAATGGTCATCTTAGTGGATGATGAGGACAGAGAAAACGAAGGTGACCTCTGCATAGCGGCGGAAACTGTGACGGCAGAAGCTATCAATTTCATGGCCAGGTACGGAAGGGGACTGATCTGCCTCCCCTTGAATGGAGAGCTTGCCGATAAGTTGAACCTTTTCCCCATGGTAAGGGATAATCAGTCGCGTTTCGGGACGGCCTTTACCGTTTCTATCGAGGCGAAACACGGTGTGACTACCGGGATTTCTGCTGCCGACAGGGCCACGACAATCAGAACGGCTGTTGCCGACAACATCAAACCTGATGACCTGGTCAGTCCGGGACATGTCTTTCCCATTCGCGCCAGAAAGGGGGGAGTGCTGGTGAGAACCGGGCAGACGGAGGGCTCTGTGGACATGGCCCGTTTAGCCGGCCTGAAACCGGCCGCTGTGATCTGCGAGATCATGAAGGACGATGGCACCATGGCGCGGATGCCTGACCTGGAGGTTTTTTCAAAGGAACATGATTTAAAGATTGTAACCATCGCCGATCTCATCAATTTCAGAATGCAGAATGAATCACTGGTCAGGAGGGTGGCGACGGCTACCATTCCTACTCGATATGGCAGTGAATTTAAACTCATCGTTTACGAAAATGATGTGGATGACATGAAACACGTTGCTCTGGTTAAGGGCGAGATTGAACCGGAAGACGAGGTGTTGGTGAGGGTCCATTCGGAATGTCTCACCGGCGATGTCTTCGGCTCCGAGAGGTGCGACTGCGGCGAACAGCTCCATACGGCCATGATGATGGTAGAGGAAGCGGGCAAAGGTGTCATTGTATATATGCATCAGGAAGGAAGAGGGATCGGCCTGATCAATAAGATCAAGGCCTATGAATTACAGGAACACGGGAAAGATACGGTGGAGGCCAATATCGCACTCGGTTTTAAGGCGGATCTGAGGGACTACGGCATTGGCGCCCAGATCCTCGTTGATCTGGGTGTCAGAAAGATGCGCCTGATGACCAATAACCCCAAAAAGATTGTCGGCCTTGAGGGTTACGGTATGACCGTCACCGGGCGGGTTCCCATCGAGATCGAACCGAACAAGAATAATCTCCACTATCTGGTAACAAAGAAGAAGAAGATGGGGCATATGCTGAAAATATAAAATGTAAGCTGTCAGCAATCAGCCGTCAGCTTTCAGCAACATTTTGGTAACTACTCAGGTTGTCAGGTTCACGGTTCACAGTTCACGGCTGGTTGCTTTGCGCTCTTCATATTTCTTGAGATAGTCAGTAATAGGAATCCATGATAAAAACCTTGAACCGTGAACCTCGGAACTTTGAACCTGAATAGTTACATATTTCGTTGAGAGGAGAAGATTATGCCGGAGATCATAGAAGGAAAAATTATAGCCACAGGGATGAAGTTTGGCATCGTGGCCAGTCGTTTCAACGATTTTATCTGCGGAAGACTGATTGATGGCGCCATTGACGCCCTGACAAGAGCGGGGGCTGACGAAAAGGACATCCGTATCTATAAAGTTCCCGGCGCCTTCGAGTTGCCGCTCACGGCCAAGAAACTGGCTAAGAGCGGACGGTTCGACGCCTTGATCTGCCTCGGCGCTGTCATCAGGGGGGCTACACCCCATTTTGAGTACATCAGCGCCGAAGTCTCAAAGGGGATAGCTAATGTGAGTTTAGAAATAGAGGTGCCCATTGCCTTCGGTGTATTGACCACCGATACCATTGAGCAGGCAATTGAAAGGGCGGGTACAAAAGCGGGAAACATGGGGTGGAACGCTGCGATATCGGCCATTGAGATGATTGATCTTTTTAGAAAATTATAGCAACTACTCAGGTTCAAAGTTCCATGGTTCACGGTTCAAGGTTAGACTAATGAAATATGAAGAACGTAAGCCAACCCTTAACCGTGAACTGTGAACCTGACAACCTGAGCAGTTACAAATTATAAAGGTCAGGGCCAGAGGAACAATGCGTCAGAGAAGAAAGGCAAGAGAAGTCGCCTTAAAGGTTCTTTATGAGCTTGACATTTTAAATACAGACGTTAAAGAGGCGATTGAGCTTTTCTGGAACAATTTTGAGGCCCATAAAGGGGTCAGAGAATTTTCCTCTCTTTTGATAGAAGGTACCTGGGAAAATAGAGAGCAGATAGATAGTCTTATCAGCAGTTGCTCTGAAAACTGGTCAATCGCAAGGATGTCGAGGGTTGACAAAAGCATCCTCCGTATGGCTGTTTACGAGCTTCTGTACCGTAATGATATTCCCCCAAGGGTTACGCTCAACGAAGCGATCGACCTCGGCAAACTTTATGGTTCCGAGAATTCCGGCGCTTTTATCAATGGCATCCTTGATGCCCTGTATGCAAAATTGTGCCGGAAAGATCCGGCTCAAGATGTGTCGTCACCACAGCCACCGTAGAATAAGGTGTGTTTCATACCGGTAGTTTACCTTCTTTTACTTCATCGTGGACAACCAATGGGAGGTTCCCTATTTCTTCTTCCTCTTTTTGAGCAACCGTTTCGTCTGTTTCTTGAGAAGACATTTCTGTTTTCGATTCTATTGCTTTTTGACCCGATTTCTTTCTTCTGTATCTGGGTCTCCAGTGTGACCTCTTCCTGGGTGATTCAATAGTTGTTTCCAGCAAGACGACGTTTTTTTGTGCTTGTTCATCCGCCCCAACAACCTGGGGTAACGTATCCGTTACCGTTTCCATGGCGCCTTCTTCCGGTCTATCGGTTGTTTTTTCCTGATACTTCTCCTCTGCAGGTGTTTCCTGGGTAACATCTCTGGCGGTCTCTTTAATGTCCATCCCGTCCCATGCCATATCCGGGCTGCCCGATATATGAAGGGACATATTGTATAGAGTTTCAAGTTTAGAGATTTCGCTGCGCTTCTGATTTAGCAGATAATAGGCTACCTCATAGGGAAGGGTAACTTTAAGAGAAGAGGCAACCCCTTTTACCGCCTGCGATTCAATTTTTCTAAATGCGGAAATGGCCGTATATTCCAATGACGGCCTTACCCCGCTTCCCTTACAAAAAGGGCAAGTCGTATAACTGATCTCCTGGATTGTTGACTGCTTCTTCTGTCTCGAAAGTTCAAGGATGCCAAACCTCGATATACGCGACAACTGTATCCTCGCCCTGTCTAAACTCAAAGCTTTTTTAAAGGTCTTCTCCACTTCCGCTTCATGTTTGCGATCCCTCATATCAATAAAATCAATGACGATCAAACCTCCCAGGTCTCGTAAACGAAGCTGTCTGGCAATCTCCTCGGCAGCTTCAAGGTTTGTCCTGAATGCTGTTTCCTCGACATTTCTTTTACCGGAAGCCCTTCCTGAGTTTACATCAATCGTGATCATAGCCTCTGTTGGATTGATAATGATATATCCGCCCGATTTCAGCCCTACCCGTTCCCTGTAAATGGCGCGAACCTGGTCTTCAAGCTGGTATCTGTCAAAGATAGGAGACTTACCCTTATAGAGTTTGATCATTTTTACATTTCTGGGCGCCACGGCTTTACAATAGACCCTCATTTTTCTGAATGTTTCCAGGTCATCTACCAGAATTTCCTCGATCTCCGATGTAAAATAATCACGCAGGGAACGGATACCAAAATCGCTTTCCTGATAGATCAATGCGGGAGGGAAAGCGGTGTTTGCCCTCTTCTGGATTTCTTTCCACAACCTCAAAAGGTGCTGATAATCACGGGATAGTTCCTGTTTGGTTCTATTCATACCGGCGGTACGAACAATAAAGCCGATACCTTCCTCTATCTTGATCTGTTCCACAAGCGCCTTTAGCCGTTCGCGTTCTCCTTCATCTTCTATCTTTCGAGAGACGCCTCCGCCCTGCCTATTTGGCAGCAGGACAAGGTACCGTCCTGGTAGGGATATGTAGCTGGTAAGCAGAGCTCCTTTATTTTCACTAACCTCTCTCAATGCCTGGACAAGAACTTCCTGTCCGGATTTGAGGGAGCACCTGCCATGGCCTTCTCTTCCATTTTGTTCTGTAAAATACTCAGAACTGACATCGTGCAGGGGCAGGAAACCGTCTCTGTTCCCGCCATAGCTTACAAAGGCTGCCTGGAGACCACGTTCGACCTTTAAAACGATGCCCTTGTAAATATTCCCCGTGATTGGGTCTTTGAAACCCATCTCGATATTAAATTCTACTAACTTGCCATCATCCAAAACAGCCATACGCTTTTGTTCGCGGTGAACAGCATTGATCAGCATTTCCTTCTTCATAAGAATCCTTTTATGGTAACTACTCAGGTTGTCAGGTTCACGGTTGGCTACTTTACCAGAGGCTGGTTCAATCATTCTGATTGAACCATGAATTAACAGTCTGATGCAATCTGCAAGATTGCACCAGCAGAGAAGCCTCAATATCTTCAAACCGTTCAATGCTCTCTAACCTTGAACCGTGAACCCCGGAACTTTGAACCTGAGTAGTTACAGTATTTTTATATAAAGGCGGATACATCGCCCTTTCCAATTCTAATTATCTCGATCCTGTCATCAACAAGACTGATAACACTGGAGGGCTCCGGCGCCAATACGCCCCCGTCAATGATCAGATCCACGCAATGCCCAAATTTTTCCTTGATTTCGTAAGGATCACAGGGGATATCACCATTTGATTTTACACTGGTACTGATGATAGGCTGTCCCAGCTCTTTGACAAGGGCAAGGCAGATGCGATTATCCGGCACCCTGATGCCGGTGGTCTGTCTTTTTGGGAGAATTATTTTGGGGACAAGCCTTGATGCGGGAAGTATGAAAGTATAGGGCCCCGGCAGAAAACGTCTCATGGTCTTATAGGCATAATCAGATACGAGAGCGTAGCGACTTATGTCCTTGAGGTCTGCGCAAACAAAACTTAAGGGCTGTTTTTTATCTCTTTTTTTTATTTCGTATATCTTTTCTATCCCTTTTTTATTGAACAGGTCACATCCCAGCCCGTAAACTGTATCTGTTGGGTAGATAATGATACCGCCATCCCGCAATATATCAACGGCCTTTTTGATCAGCCGCTTCTGGGGATTCTCGCTATTAACAGACA
>MNZP01000011.1 GCA_001873675.1 Syntrophaceae bacterium CG2_30_49_12
GGCTTAAACGCTCCGAAATGAGATCATCATAGCTCTTGAGAATTTCTTCCAATATCCGAAGCATTAAATGATCTCTAAGCTCTTTTAATCTATATACTATTTCATTTAAATTAACTTTTCCTATTGCCAGATCATACTGAAGTGTTATAGTAATTTCTCGTTTCATCACGGTCTCTTTCCTTTCGGTTTTTGTTTCCAAACATAACCTTAGAAAGAGATCGTGATTTAATCAATTTTTAAATATGCCACAACTTTTGAACGTTACCAATTGATTTCGATGTCTTCAAGGAAATAATCCTTCGGCGAAAAACAGAAAATGTGACTCCGAATGATGTGCTCCGTGAGCTTTTTGGTCTTGACCCTAAGCGCGAAGGCCATGTCTCTGATTCTTCGGAGGAAGTTCCATGGGTTACGAAGGGTGTAACATTTCCGAATGGCACCGAATTTCGGGCAACACACAAGGGCAAAATGTTTAATGGTACCGTCCAAAGTGGAGCTTTAGTGGTCAGCGGAACAAGGTTTTTATCCCCTTCTGCCGCCGCAGTATCGATTACTGGAAATTCGGTTAATGGCTGGATTTTTTGGGAGTGCAAAATTCCTGGTCAGGACGGGTGGCGCTTGATCAAGAACCTCAGAAAAAAGCGATCTTTGTGAACCACGGCAACTCAATCCAGCGAATTGGCAATTGAAACGCCGATGCTCTGCTTGAGTGTTAACGGATTTTTAAATAGAGAGGAAGCAAACAGATTCCTGGGCTGACAAAAGAGCTTATTGCTCGATCTCGGGTCATTGCAAAAGGTCGACGTATACGTGGCTTAGAGAGACTCCTTCGGGAGCATGGGGGAAAACCCCCAATGTGGACTAAGAAGATCAGTCCCGCTGTTGAGATTGATGGGGATTTGTATGAATATCACTGGTATGAACACCATGGAATTGGAAGATTAGAGATAAAGAAAAAGAAGGTGAGAGATTTATGATTGTAAAACTTAAAGAGAAAAATCCTGACTACCCGGATCTTACTCAAGATCAGCATTATTTCGTTATTGGAATCGAAGCGGATGATTACCGGATATTGAATGATTATGGCAAGCCGTATCTCTATCCTCCGAATTTGTTTGACGTCATAGATTCGCACGAACCAAGTATTTGGATCACTGAATATGGAGATGATGGCGAACGTTATTCATATCCACCATCGCTGAATGAAGTAGGATTTTTTGAAGATTATTTTGATGGGAAAGATGAGGCTCTCTGTCGGTTTTGGCATGTCGTAAACAAAAGCCTTTCTGAAGCGGCATGAACTTGGCTGTAACTATCGAACCGCTAACAAAGGCATGAAGATGGACGGGCTATATCTTGCGGTTTTTCGGAATCTTGGTTGAATCCTGCCGAGGTGCCTTCTTAATTTTCCGGGGTTGTACTCGCCCGCCACTTATGCCTGGCGTTGTCCGAATCTGTAGATGTTACATGGCACTAGAGGAAAAGCCCGCCATCCACACCAATGATCTGTCCTGTAATGTAACTGGCCTCATCGGAGGCGATAAAGATAAACATCGGCGGAATTTCCCTCGGCTCCGACATCCTCCCCAATGCCCGGGAGGCAACTATCTTCTTGAAGACCTCCTCAGGGATATTGTCGTACATCCTGGTTTTATGGGAGGGAGAAACAACATTGACGGTTATATTATATCTCCCCAGTTCTTTCGCACAAGTCTTGGTAAAGGCAATCACACCTGCCTTAGCGGCGCTGTAGTTTGCCTGCCCTATATTCCCCGACCTTCCTGAGGCAGAGGCTACATTTATTATTCTTCCATACCGTTGCTCAATCATATACCCTATGGCTGCCTTGGTGCATGTAAAGACCCCTTTCAAATCCACAGATATTACGGAGTCCCAATCCTCTTCGGTCATCTTAATGAGTAATCTATCCCTTGTAACCGCGGCGTTGTTCACCAGCACATCTATCCTGCCAAAATTATCAATAGCTGTCCGGATGATCCTCTGTCCCCCCTCCATAGTGACAACGGAATCGTAGCTGGCCACTGCCTGTCCACCGGATGCCTGAATCTCTCTTACAACCTCATCAACAGGCTTGGGAGTTGTGCCATTGATCACCACCTTCGCTCCCTCTTTTGTCATTTCCAATGCCACCAATTTTCCCATGCCGCGACTGGAACCGGTAATTACCGCAACCTTGCCCTTTAATTTCATCGTCTTTCTCTCCCGTTTCAAAAGTAACTATTCAGCCATGACAGGCGAGATGCCTTTCCTACTGTGTTGTATAACCACTTACGACGTAGGACAGCCGTCTCTGAGCGTCCCGATCAGATCGTTAATGTCTGTTATATGATGTCTCTTCAGATAATTGTCAATGCCTTCAAGGATATCCAGTGTGGCACGGGGATTGATAAAACTTGCCGTGCCGATTTGCACGGCCCTGGCCCCAACAATCAGGAACTCAAGGACATCGTTCGCATCCATAATGCCCCCCACCCCGATGACGGGGATAGATACCCTCTTGACAACTTCCCAGACCATCGAGAGGGCAATCGGTCTTATGGCCGGACCGGACAGTCCACCGGTAATGTTTTTGAGATGGGGCACCCTCTGTTCAACATCAACAGACATCCCGGTCAAGGTATTGATGAGGGAGACAGCGTCGGCCCCTGCTGCCTCAACACTTTCGGCAATTTCGGCAATATCTCCTGCATTGGGTGTCAGCTTGACAATAACGGGGAGGTCTGTGAGACTCTTTACCCCACCCGTTACCTCATAAGCCGTATCGGGATGAGCACCAAAGGCAATGCCTCCCTTCTTGACGTTGGGACAGGAGATGTTGATTTCCAGACCATGGACCCCTTCCGCAGCGCTCAGTATTGCGGCAATTTTTTTATATTCATCAATGGTTTCGCCAAAGATATTGGCGATGATGGCCACATCGAAGGGCCGCAGAAAGGGGAGTTTTTCATCAATGAAAGCCCTTACACCCACATTCTCCATTCCGATGGCGTTGAGCATCCCGCAGGGGGTCTCCATAATTCGTGGCGGCGGGTTTCCTTTCCTTGGTTCCAGGGATAATCCTTTGACAATCAGGGCGCCTAACCGGTTGAGATCTATATACGGCGCATACTCTTTCCCGTAACCAAAAGTTCCCGATGCCGTCATCACGGGGTTCTTGAGGATCAGGCCACCTATGTCAACTGCCACCACCGGTTCAGAATTATTTATTTGCTCCGTCTTGCTTTTCACGAGAGATACCGGGTCAGTTCCAGATGATTTCGCGTATATCGAAAATGGGGCCGTCCTGACATGCGCGCCTGTACCTTGTTTTATCTCCCACAGCTTTTACGTGGATGGCACAGCCGAGACAGGCGCCCACCCCACAAGCCATGCGCTCCTCCACCGATACCTGGCAGGAGATGGGACGATCCCCCAGAAGCTTAGCCAACCGTTTCATCATGGCGGGAGGACCACAGGCATAGATAACGGAGTCACCATGCAGGTAAGATTCCATGTCATCTGCTAAGAGTTCCGTAACGAAACCGTGATAACCACTGCTGCCGTCATCAGTACTGATTTTAACATCTGTGCAGGTCTCTTGCAGTCTATCCATTCCCACAATATGATCGGCGCTCTTTGCCCCCAGATAAGCGATTATCCTCAGACGATCATTTATCGGGAGTTTCCTGTAATGAGAAGCGAGGAACGACAGGGGGACAACGCCGATCCCTCCCGCAAGGAGGACAATTTTTTTCATTTCCGGAAAAATATCAAATCCATGGCCCAGGGGACCCAAAATTTCGAGATATTCTCCTGATTTCAGGCGAGACAGGGCAATCGTACCTCTGCCCGTGGTTCTGTAGAGCAACTCAATTACCGGGGCGGTTTTATCCCGAGCAAAGGCGTAGATACTAAAGGGTCTCCCCAGGAGGAGATCCCTTCTGTCCCTCACTCTTACCATGACAAACTGACCGGGCAGAGGTGTCGCCAGAGATTCCGGCAGTTTTACGGACATTAAAAAAAAATACCGGGGGACCAATTCCCGGTTCTGGACGATCTGGCCGACCAACAAAGACATGACATCACTCATGGGGGATCTTCTTTAGACATTCTTCCAGGCACGCCCACATGATCAGGGCATCTTCCCGCGGATCAGAATAATAGAGAGGTCTTATTCCCCTGACCACAAAACCGAGCTTTTCGTACAAATTTCTGGCGCCTTCATTCGAGCGGCGTACCTCAAGAGTAGCCCACACAGCCCCTTTGGCACAGGAAAGTCTGATCATCTCCGTCACTAATTTCGAGGCAACTCCGGTTCTTCTTAAATCCTTCCTCACTGCAATGTTATGAAGATGAGCTTCCCCGGCAGCGATCCAGAAATTCATGTAACCGGCAATTTTTTTTCCTTCTTTTTCCTCTATCTTTGCCACCAGATTACATGACATCGTCGAATATAGTTCCTGCAAAAACATCCCCTCCGACCATGGTGCAGGAAAAGAATCCCGTTCAATGGATAAAACCTCTTCCATATCATCTACCGTCATGTATGTGATCTCAATAGCCGCCTTACTTAAGTTCAACTGGTTTTTTTACTTAATATCTCACTGGCCAGGTATATATTTTTCCTGCCGTATTCCTTTATATAACAGGCAAAATCATTAAGGCTCATCCCCTCTTTTCTCACATTGGAAAGCTTAAGCAGCATGGGAAGATTAACGCCGGTGACTACTTCCACCTTTCCCTCTTTCAGGAAAGATAGAGAGAGATTGGAAGGGGTGCCTCCGAAAAGATCTGTGAGAATCAAAACACCCTGCCCCTGATCCAGTTTCTTTATCGCTGTACCGATTTCTTTCTTCAATTCCTCTACACTTTTTGTCTGATCTACCGAGACATAATACACACCTTTTAAGTTGCCCTCGATCAACTCAGCGGCTCGTATCAACTCATTTCCTAAGTTCCCATGAGTTGTAATCAACACACCTATCATACTCTTTTACCCCCTCCATAGAGTACGTTCGCTACGGTAAACTAATTGATTATTGACCTATTGTCAAGGTTTCTCGTCATCATGAGAAACGGCATCCCCGCAGATTTTTCTCCTTGACACATAAACAACCCTTCTCTATATATTCCCCGTACCCTCAGAGAGGAGAAGCGAATGAATTCAAACCAAAAACTGAATAAATGGGTGCAGGGGATGGCCGAAATGTGTAAACCGGCTAATATCCACTGGTGCGAAGGGTCACAGAAAGAATATGACAATTTGTGCGAACTCATGGTAAAGTCAGGCACTTTTCTCAAACTGAACGAAAAGAAGAGGCCGGGCAGTTACCTTACCAGGTCAGATCCAGGCGATGTGGCGCGTGTGGAAGACAGAACTTTTATCTGCTCAAAAAACAGAGAAGACGCCGGGCCTACAAATAACTGGGGTGACCCCCAGCAGATGAGGAAAGTGCTTACAGGCCTGTTTAACGGCTCCATGAGGGGGAGGACCATGTACGTCATTCCTTTCAGTATGGGCCCCCTGGGCTCTGATATCGCTCATATTGGCGTGGAACTAACCGACTCACCCTATGTAGTATGCAACATGAGAATTATGACCCGCATGGGAGAAGCCGTCCTGGATATTCTCGGTCCAAATGGTGAATTCGTTTCCTGTCTCCACTCGGTTGGTATGCCCCGAAAGAAGGGCGAGAAAGATGTTCCCTGGCCATGTAACCCCGGGAACATTTACATTGCTCATTTTCCCGAGGAACGGACAATCTGGTCATACGGAAGCGGTTATGGCGGCAATGCTCTTTTGAGCAAGAAATGTTTTGCCCTTCGTATCGCCTCTTCCATGGCGTATGAGGAGGGTTGGCTGGCCGAACACATGCTGATACTGGGAGTTACCTCTCCCGAGGGGATAAAAAAGTATTTCACGGGAGCCTTTCCCAGTTTCTGTGGAAAAACCAACCTTGCCATGCTTGCACCCACGATTCCCGGCTGGAAAGTGGAATGCGTGGGGGATGATATCGCCTGGATGAAATTTGGCCCGGATGGGAGGCTGTACGCCGTCAATCCGGAAAATGGCTTCTTCGGGGTTGCGCCGGGGACATCTATGGATTCCAACCCGAATGCCATGCTTGCCATGGGCAAAAACATGATTTTCACCAATATTGCTCTCACTTCCGATGGTGATGTCTGGTGGGAACAGATGACAGATGAAGAACCGGAAAGGCTTGAGGACTGGAAAGGTCAGGTATGGCATCCGGGGTGCGGTCGGTTGGCTGCACATCCGAATGCGCGTTTCACGGCGCCGGCAGCCCAGTGCCCGATAATTGATGCTTCCTGGGAAGACCCCAGGGGTGTTCCCATCTCGGCGATCCTCTTCGGTGGCCGCCGTACAAACGTTGTCCCCCTGGTGCACCAGGCCTTTAACTGGCAGCATGGAACGTTCCTCGGTTCCATCGCCGGTTCCGAAACGACGGCAGCCGCAACGGGAGAAGTAGGTCAATTGCGGAGGGATCCCTTTTCCATGCTTCCCTTCTGCGGCTACCATATGGGTGATTACTTTGCCCACTGGCTTGCTATGGAAAAGAGGACCGAAAAAAGCAAGCTTCCAGGGATCTTCTATGTAAACTGGTTTCGTAAAACACCCGGAGGCAGATGGCTGTGGCCGGGTTATGGTGAAAACAGCCGGGTGTTAAAATGGATATTCGAACGGACGGAGGACAGGGGTAAAGCTGTGGAAACACCTATCGGCTATCTGCCTGCGGCGGATGCCATTGATACTTCCGGACTTGATATTCCGGCCGAAGATATGGCAGAACTTCTCCGGGTAGATACCGGGGGGTGGCTGGAAGAAGCGGCCGGCATTAGGGAATATTACAGGAAATTCGGCGACAGGCTCCCCTCTGCCCTCTGGGACGAATTGGAGGCACTGGAAAAAAGGTTGATGAAACGTGACTATTCAGCCACTAAGACACCAAGACTCTAAGATCATATAATTATTCTTTGAATACCCTTTTTGATCAAGTATTTTATGTACGGTGTATGCCGCACCTACTATTTTTCTTGCAATGCCTTCTTCCTTTTCAGACAAAGTGGAAAAATTCATATCTATCCTTCGTGCCTTAGTGCCTTGGTGGCTACCTGAACAGTTACGATGAAACAAGTGAAACTGTCGCAGGATACAATATGACGGTGAAAGTAAAAAAACGCTGTCCCCACTGTGGTGGAGAAGTAGAATGCTACCGAAACCCGCTTCCCACCGTGGATGTTATCATCGAGTTGGATGAGGGGGAAATCGTTCTTATAAGACGAAAAAATCCTCCGTGTGGATGGGCCATCCCCGGAGGTTTTGTTGACTTTGGAGAGTCCCTTGAGGATGCAGCCATCAGGGAGGCTAAAGAGGAGACAGGTCTGGATATCGTTCTCTTGAAACAACTGCACACATACTCAAGACCAGACAGAGATCCGCGCCATCATACGATTACCACCGTCTTTATTGTTAGGGCGAGCGGCACGCCTGTTGCCGCCGATGATGCCGCACAGGTAGGCGCCTTCACAAAGGAAAACCTCCCCTCCCCTCTTATGTTTGATCATGAAGAGATCCTCGCAGATTATTTTCAGCAAAGGAAAGAAAAATTGTAACTATTCAGCCATGACAGGCGGTGTCAGCGCTATTTACCACCGCCCAATTCCCTGGCACGTGCGGTCGCTGCCTCTACAGCCGCCATCAGGGTAGCCCTGATCCTACCTTCCTCAAGGGCCTTCAGTCCCGCAATGGTCGTACCTCCCGGCGAGGTAACCATGTCCCTCAATTCCGCAGGGTGTTTACCGCTTACAAGGCAGAGCCTGGCTGCACCGAGGATAGTCTGTGCCGACAACCTCAAGGCTACGTCTCTACTCAACCCCATACGGACACCTGCCTCTGAAAGCGCTTCAATAACGACAAACCCATAGGCAGGACCACTTCCACTGAGGCCGGTTACCGCATCCATGAGTTTCTCTTCAACAAAAACCGTTATCCCCACGGAGTCAAAGATGAGACGGGCCAGGGCAAGGTCCTCTTCTCCCGCAAATCTGCCACAGGCAAGGGCGGTAACCCCTTCGCCGATCATGGCCGGCATGTTCGGCATGGCCCTGATAACCCGAACTCCTTTCCTGAGATAACCCTCGATGAAACTCGTGGAAATACCCGCCGCAATAGAGATGATCAATCCCGGTCTCTCGCCGGCGCCGGATATCTCCTCCAGAACTTCTGCCATATTCTGGGGTTTTACCGCCAGAATAACCGGATCAGCGCCCCCTGCAACCTCTCTATTATCCTCTGTTACATGCACACCATAGAGTTCCTTGAGTTCCTCAAGCCTTTCCCCGACTACATCAGAGACCATTATCGCGCCTGCATTCAACAGACCATGGGAGATGATGCTGCCGATAAGGACGCCTCCCATCTTCCCGCCACCGACGAATCCTATCTTTTTCCCTTTTAACATGTTCTTTCCCCTTTGATAGCCTGGCGTCTGCCTGTTACGGCTGATGTTCCTCCCTCAGTAAATCATCGGCAGTCTTTACGGGATTAAATGTTTCCACAGGAACCTCAACGAAGACCGTATTCCAGAGGTACATGGAACCATTCCATAAACCGGGAAGCTCCAGCGCCTTTATCTCCTTTCCCTTTTCAGACTTCTGTGAAATACCGACAGTCTCCCGATTGACAAACTGATGGAGATCGAATTTCCGTCCTCTATAGTCCCTCACCCCACATACAAGGTCAACGGGGTTAAAGTGAGTGGCTGAAGACCAGATGGCCCTCTGCGTTTGAGAATTTTTATCTATCTGAAATTCCTCTATAATCTGGAGGGATTGGGTCCCGTCCCTCTCATCCACCCAGAATGGGCCTCCCCCCGGTTCCCCTTCATTTTTAACCATGCCGCACACACGCAGGGGCCGGTACAACCTTTCACAAATGAAGACACGTTTGTCTAAAAGAGATAAATCCTTAAAACCCGCGGGAAATGTGATATTGAGTTTTTTTTGGCAAAAATCGCCTATCTCCTCCATCAGCTCTTTATTGACCATGTTATCCTCAGACAGGAGGCGTAAGTATCGGAAAATCTCTTTCTGAAGGGCGACTAAGTATCCCCCGAGGACCTTTTTATAAATGACCGTGGTTGGCTTTAATCTATCGGGAACAACATTGTCAATATTCTTGATAAAGATGATGTCTCCCCTGGCTCGATTTAAATTTTCCAGGAGGGCGCCGTGACCAGCCGGTCGGAAAACGAGGGAACCATCACGATTCCGGAAGGGGCGATTTTCCATATCTACCGCAATGGTATTGGTGGATGGCAACTGTGTGGAAAGCTCAAGATTAAACCTCACGTCGTAATGCTTTTCATAATCCCCCCTGACCTGGAACAGATAATCCTCCACACCTTTTTTGTGTTCGTTGGAAACGGTAAAATGGAGACGACAGATACGGTTACCATCCCGAACATACAGGGCTGCCTCCACCAGTTGTTCCTCGAGGGCAGTTCGATTGCCTCCCGGATAGGCATGGAATTTAAGGAGCGCCTTGGGAAGCTGCCCATACTCTAAACCTATCGGCGTGAGGATATATTCCATGATCCTGGCAAATATTCCGCCCCTGATCAGATCCTGTATATTATCCCCCTTCCGCGAGACCGCTACACTCAAATCATCAAAGAAGGCAAATTTTTTGAGGTCCTGGGCAAATTTTGTGCTCTTTTCCTCAGAATCAAAACCGCCCCTCTCAATGACCCTGTACCAGTCCCTAAACATGCGGCTGGCCGCCCCGGAAGCGGGCACAAATTTCAGGAATCGTCCCTCAGCGGCCGCCTCATCGTAGGATGCGAGGAAGGCGGCCCGCTCCTCTTCAGGGCCCGTAATATCAACGATGCCATCATGGATGGTACAGGGCCTGTTCAACCTGATCGGGGGAACACCCCCTTTAAAAAGGTCAATCTGTTCTAAAATCCGCTCTACCGCCAGGCCTGTTGCTTCAATCTGCCTTACATCGGCTCGGTTAAAATAGTTTTCCACGGCTTATTATTTCTTTTTGACCTTTTTCCTGTCCTTCACAAGTTGTTTCCTTTCCCTCAATAATCGGGATATGTCTTTCTGTCTTCTTGTAAGATAGTGAAGATAGAGTGAAGATAGGGGTCAGGTCTTGCAATCATGCAATTTCCTTGCTCCAAGGCGGCAATGGTTTCTGCGTATGCCACCGGTGACTATACCATGCAGGAAATCGCCATCTTTTTCAGCGTCCATTACGATTACGCGACTATAAGCCGAGCGGTAAAAAAGCATAGGGCATCTATGTATGATTGCAAGACCTGACCCCTAATGACCCTTCGTTTATCTTCTCATAAGTCAGATTGCAAATCTTACAGTTCCCGATCCCTTTCTCATCGAGATTAAGCCCTATTCCGCATTCACAAACCCAACCTGCAATCCTCCCAGGGTTACCCACAATTAAAGCATAATCCGGGACATCCTTTGTGACTACTGCCCCAGCACCGATAAAGGCATATCGTCCAATAGCATGGCCACAGATAATGGTGGCGTTAGCCCCGATAGTTGCTCCTTTCTTGATTAGGGTTGGGCGTAACTCATCCATCCGAGGAATTGCCGAGCGAGGGTTAAAGACATTGGTAAAGACACAAGAAGGTCCACAGAATACCCCGTCTTCTAAGGTCACTCCTTCATATATGGAGACATTATTCTGGATTTTGCAGCCATTGCCAATAGCTACATTTGGCCCAATTACCACATTCTGACCAATCCTGCAATTCCTTCCTATTCTTGACAGCAATTCTCGGTGAAGTAGATGAAAGGAAGAAAAATCGCTTATGAATGGGTTTTTCGTTACGGAATTATTTTTCGATAGAGAAAAGAAGGGGAAACTGGCACGCGTAGAGGCAATTTTTGGCGATAGGAGTTTGGGTTTATCGGGTAAGGAGCTATGTTTTGCGGAAAAATGGCGCAGAAGTCCCTTTCGATTTGGGCATCGCATAAAAAAAGTAGGAAGAAAAGATTGAGTGTTGCGCAAGACAGTTCATGGAGCCCTCAG
>MNZP01000163.1 GCA_001873675.1 Syntrophaceae bacterium CG2_30_49_12
CAAAAATGTGCTTATTTATTTTAGACCTGATACTGTTAAAAAAGTGCTTCATAACCTCTATCAATGCATGGATAAGAAAGGATATTTTTTTACCGGGGGGGCAGAATCTCTTTTCCACCTATCTCATGAATTCCAACTAAGAGAAAGAAAAAATGTTTTTTATTATACCAGGGAAAAAGTCTCCCCGGAATCAAGCGAAAGACCGAAAGAGTTCGTGGTTATACCTCAACCAAAAATTTCTCCTGCGCGGCGAAAAGATATTTCCCTTGATCGTTCTAGCACAGAAAGACCAAGGGAAGAAAATCCTTTAACTACAAGTCTGCGTTATATAAGGGCAGGAGAATATGAAGAGGCCTTCAGTGTATGTTATGATTTGTTAAGGAAGGATCCACTATCAGTCGAGGGCCATTTCCTCCTGGGATTGATTTATAAATATAAAGAAGAAACAGATAATGCTTTAACGCATTTTAGGAAAGCCACTTATCTTCAACCAAATTTGCCTTTAGCCCACTATTACTTAGGAGAACTCTATCTGACTAAAGGGGGCAAATTCAATGCTGCCAAGAAATATAAGAATGCTCTAACAGTATTCCAAAATAGTATGGGTGTGGGGGAAGATTTCCTTAATTCTGTTTATGGCGAAACAGAATTAAGACAAATATTATATATATGCCAACAGCGTCTGAAGACCCTTTGATTTCATCTTTTTATTAGAAGTCAGGTTTGCAAGATCCTGCCTGATAGTCAACAAGTCAGATTGATCCTGTCCCCCGTCGCTACCCTCATGTGGAAGTCTACCAGTTTCCTGGCGATGGCCTCCATGATGGAAACATCCACCTTCCCCATTGAGAAGCAGGTCATAAATATTTCTTTAAGAAATTTTCGTTTTATGGTATTAATTAATAAAATTAACCACAACAATTCAAGAAATAATCTTTGTCATACCCTGATAGGTAAAGTTCCCCTAACTCCTGTTGATAAGTTTGTTTATATGGTGTTTAAACTTGGATGTATTTTGGGATAAAACCATTGAAATTATTAAAGAAAAGGTTAATCCACAGAATTTTGAGACCTGGATTAAACCTGTTAAGATCGCCTCTATTAGTAATGATAATATTAGTTTGTCCGTACCAAATAAGTTTTTCAGAGACTGGGTTATCGAAAATTACCTTTGCTTAATTAAAAATGCTCTTTCATCTATTACGGGTACAAATTTTAATATTGAGTTTATAGTAGAGTTGCATGGCAGCGGGAAAAGCCAGGATTTACACGGTAAGGTCGGTGATTATAGTGATCATAGAGATGATTCTGGTGTTTCTCTTAAAAAGACCCGCAAAGCTGGAATTCATCCGTTTCTCAATCTAAACTATACTTTTAACAGGTTTGTTGTTGGTCCATGCAATCGCTTCGCTCATGCCGCATCTGTAGCCGTAGCAGAAAAGCCGGCGAAGAACTATAACCCTTTATTTATTTATGGTGGCGTTGGTCTGGGAAAGACTCATTTACTTAATGCCATCGGTCTGCAGACACTTTTCCTCCACTCGGAGATGAATGTAATTTATGTCTCGGCAGAAGCATTTATGAATGAATTGATCAACTCGATCAGATATGACAGGATGCAAAAATTCAGGGAAAAATTTAGAAACATTGATTGTTTTCTTATTGATGATATTCAATTTATTGCTGGAAAAGGAAGAACACAGGAAGAATTTTTTCACACTTTTAACACCCTTCATGATTCGGGAAAACAAATTGTTGTTACCAGTGATAAATTTCCAAAAGATATTCCGGATCTTGAAGAAAGGTTGCGATCAAGATTTGAATGGGGCCTCATTGCAGATATACAACCGCCAGAAATAGAAACTAAGGTTGCTATTCTTGAAAAAAAGGCTCAGGAAAACAATATTCCTTTATTAAGTAATGCAGCACATTATATTGCCTCAATTGCTCAATCTAATATTAGAGAATTGGAGGGGTTTCTTATTAGAATTAGCGCTTATTCTTCTCTAACTGGTAGAGTAATTGATGTAGACCTTATAAAAGAGGTTCTTAGAAAAATACTTAAACAAAATAAGAAGGAAGAAATAACAATTGATGAAATTATCAAAGCGGTAATTGGCAAATTTAACCTTAAAATATCAGATATTAAATCACAAAATAAGAATAAAAGTCTTGTTCTGCCAAGACAAATTATTATGTACCTCTCGAGAAAGCTAACCAACGCCTCTTTTCCTGATATTGGAGGAATAATAGGAGGACGGGACCACTCAACGGTGATCTATGCAAACAATAAAATAAAAAAGTTAATTGAAGTGGATATAAAACTTGCTAAAATTATTAATGATATTGAAAATAGTTTAATTAAAGGTTAAGAGATTTTCACAAGTAGTAAACAGGTTTGTTATTTTTATGTAATTACAATTGTTATATATTTTATAAATTTTCAATTATCAACAGTTCCTTTTACTATTACTATACATAGTTCTTAAAATATAATTTAGATAAAAGGAGATATGTAAAACATGGAATTAAGTATGCGAAGAAATACCCTCCTGACTGGGGTTCAAAAAACACTTGGTATTGTAGAAAAGAGGACAACCCTACCGATTCTTAATAATGTGCTCATTAAGACAAAGGGGGATAAGGTCAGGATTGTGGCGACAGATAAGGAGATTAGTTTAATAGCGGATTATGATGCAAATGTTATAGTTGAAGGTGATATTACACTATCCGCAAGGAAATTATATGAGATGATCAGAGAGATTCAAGGGGATATGATTTATTTTAAAAAAGATGAGCATAATACAGTGACGATAACTTGCGATAAGGGAGTAAACATTCTTTATAAGATTCTTGGTGTGCCGGCGGATGATTTTCCAAATATCGGAACCGGTGATATTATCGCCGTTGAATTATTTGAAATTAAGGGTAGTGCTTTAAGTGAACTTATTCGTAAGACATTTCCTGCAATGTCTACTGATGAGATGAAGAGGGATTTAAGTGGGGTTTTTTTTAGAATTGAAAAAGACGGGAGTGCTTGTGTGGGTAAGATGGTGGCAACAGACGGATTTCGTTTAGCTGTTAGTTGTGTAGGAGTTGAGGTCTGTCCTGACGAAGGAAGGGAAGTGGAATTTTGCGGGCTTGATAAAGGGATAATTATACCGCGGAAGGGGGTAGTCGAGATTAGGAGACTTATTGAAACCGCCAGCAATATTACCGATGATGTGATAATGGGAGTTCAAGGTGGTATGTATGTTATTAAGATAAATAATGCAACATTAAAAGTTAGTTTAGTTGATGCCGGGTATCCGGATTATCACAGGGTTATACCGTCAGATGTGGGAAATTTGGTTTGTTTCAATAAAGATATGGTGTTACATGCTTTAAAAAGGATGAATGTTGTGTCAACTGAGGGGTGTGACGGGGTTATAATTAAATTAGTTAAGAATGGAATGATGATGAGCTCAAGTAATCCGGATGTAGGAGATGCAAATGAGGATGTTGAAGTGTTGTATGATGGGGAAGAGATTGAAGTGGGATATAATGTTAATTTTTTGATAGATGCCATAGAGGTTATTGATGAGGAAAAAGTAACTTTTGATGTTGGTGCCGGGGTAAGGCCCGGTATCATTAAGGCGTTAGATAATGATAATTATGTATGCGCCGTTATGCCTATGAGGTTTTAGTTTTGATGATAGATAATTATAGTGCGGATAGTATAAAAGTATTAGAGGGTCTTGAGGCTGTACGAAAGAGACCGGCAATGTATATTGGCAGTACCGGTAGGAATGGTCTCCATCATCTGGTTTATGAGGTTGTTGATAACAGTATTGACGAGGCCTCCGCCGGCTTCTGTGATAATATTTGCGTGTGGATAAGAGTTGACAATAGTGTTGTTGTTGATGACAACGGTCGCGGTATACCTGTGGATATCCATAAGACAGAGGGAGTGTCGGCAGCCGAGGTTGTGCTTACAAAGCTTCACTCAGGAGCCAAGTTCTCCGATGATAATTATAAGATATCAGGTGGCCTTCATGGCGTGGGTGTTTCTGTTGTTAATGCTCTTTCGAGTTATCTTGAGTTGGAGATCAGGAGAGATAGTCTGGTGTATGCTCAATCGTACGTTCGTGGCGCCCCCAAGGCCCCTCTTGAGATAGTCGGGAAAACGACGGGGAGAGGGACGAAAATTACCTTTAAGCCCGATGAAGAGATCTTCGAGGAAACAGATTTTAGTTTTGAGATTATCTCTAATAGGTTAAGAGAACTGGCATTTTTAAATCCAAACGTCAAAATTACCTTAATTGATGAAAGAACCGACAGAAAAAGTGAGTTTTTCTCTCGAGGGGGGATTGTTTCGTTTGTTGAGTATATTAATAAAAATAAAAAAGTCCTTCATCAGGATCCTATTTACGTGAGTGGTTGTAAGGATGATTGTCAAATTGAAGTGGCCTTGCAGTATAACGACACATATACGGAGAATATATTTTCTTTTGCCAATAATATAAGCACTACGGAAGGAGGCACCCATCTGGTTGGGTTCAGGTCTGCTCTGACGAGGATTTTTAACAACTATGCCACGAGCAATAATATCTTGAAGAATGGAAAAGAATCTCTGAAGGGTGAAGATTTAAGAGAGGGTCTGGCGTGCGTTATCAGTGTTAAGGTTAAAAACCCCCAGTTTGAAGGTCAGACTAAGACGAAACTTGGCAATAGTGAGATAAAAGGATTGGTAGAGGGAATTGTCTATGAAAAAATGGGTAATTATTTAGAAGAGAATCCTTCTATTGCCAGGCAATTACTGAGTAAGTGTCTGGAAGCGGCCAGGGCCAGGGAAGCGGCGAGAAAAGCCAGGGAAATAACACGGAGGAAAAGCGCCCTGGAGGTCGGTTCCTTACCGGGCAAACTTGCCGATTGCCAGGAAAGGGATCCGGCAAATAGTGAATTGTATCTTGTCGAAGGGGACTCTGCCGGCGGTTCTGCCAAGCAGGGACGGGATCGCAAGAATCAGGCGATATTACCCTTGAGGGGAAAGGTATTAAATGTTGAAAAGGCAAGATTCAACAAGATGCTGCAAAATGAGGAGATCAAGTTTATCATTACAGCTCTCGGCACAGGTATCGGTAAGGACGATTATAATCCCGGTAAATTAAGGTATCATAAAGTGATCATCATGACTGATGCCGATGTTGATGGTTTGCATATCAGGACGCTTCTTTTAACTTTCTTCTTCAGGCAGATGAGAGAGTTGATTGAAAGGGGACATCTTTATATTGCCCAGTCGCCGCTCTTTAGGGTGATCAATAATAAAAATGAATTTTATATTCACAACGAAGAGGAACTGCAAAACCGTATTCTCGAAAGCGGTGTGAATAAAATAATTCTTTTCACGGGTGATGAAAGCGGCATCCAAATAACCGGTAAACGACTTTTAGAAATTATAAAAAAGGCGATGAGGGTTGAAAAGATATTAGATAAATTCGAAAAAGAGGAAAAAGACAGAGAAATTGTAAAAACTCTTGCCGAGGATCAATCATTTGATGTCAGTGCTTTAGAAAAAGAGGATCTCCTCAAATCGGTGGCCCAAAAAGCCGCGATGATAATCGGAGAGAACCTGCTTGGCTATGCCCAGGAGATAGATCAGGAACATGGCGGATATAAGCTGGTTTTTCGCATCAAAAAAAACGGTGGCGTTACAACAACCTGCATTGATAAGGATACATTAAAGACGCCAAAGTTTATGGAAATAAGGGTTCTTTTAAGGCAGATCGGTAATTTTGGCATGGCGCCCCTTAAAATTATCGTTAAGGAAGGGGGAGATGCCAGGGAAGGAGAAGTTGTAGATTTAAATGCTATGTCAGCTCTTATAGATTATGTGATTAACACAGGGAAAAAAGGGTTCTCCGTGCAGCGATATAAAGGTCTGGGTGAAATGAATCCTGAGCAACTATGGGAAACAACCATGAATCCCGAAAAAAGAACTCTCCTGCAGGTTAGAGTCGAGGATGCATTGTTGGCCGATGAAATTTTTACCACCCTTATGGGGGACCAGGTGGAACCACGTAAGGATTTTATTTATAAAAATGCCCTATTTGCCTCGAACCTTGATGTGTAAACCCTAAACCCTAAGTCTTAAGCCCTAACCCTTTTCTAAATCCCAAGCAATTCCCATAGTGGGTTTCACCGCCCGCACATGGCGACAAAAAGGATAGTTTTATGGAACAACAACAGCTTTATCGTTACAGGAACACTCCGGTTAATATTGAAGATGAGATGAAGAAGTCCTACCTGGATTACGCAATGAGTGTCATCATCGGTCGGGCTATTCCCGATGTCAGAGATGGCATGAAGCCGGTTCATAGAAGAGCGCTTTATGCCATGCATGAGATGGGAAACCGGTGGAATAAATCATATAAAAAGTCGGCGAGGATTGTCGGTGATGTCATCGGTAAATATCATCCACATGGGGATGTAGCGGCCTATGACACAATAGTGAGAATGGCCCAGGAGTTTTCCATGAGGTACCCTCTCATTGACGGCCAGGGAAACTTCGGTTCTATAGATGGCGACCCGCCTGCAGCCATGAGATATACAGAAGTGAGAATGGCCAGGATCGCCGAGGAACTGTTGGGCGATCTGGAAAAAGAAACAGTTTCTTTCGTGCCGAACTACGATGAGTCTCTGCAGGAACCGACGGTTCTGCCCTCTAAGATACCTGTAATTCTCTTAAACGGCAGCTCAGGCATCGCCGTGGGTATGGCCACCAATATTCCTCCCCACAACATTAATGAAGTTATCAATGGGACAATCGCCTTCATACGAGACCCGAATATAATAATAGAGGGTCTGATGCATTACATCCACGGCCCTGATTTTCCCACGGCCGGTTTCATCAACGGGAGAGATGGCATCATCTCTGCGTATAAAACGGGAAGAGGAATCATTAAGGTAAGGGCCAGGACCATCATTGAGAAAAATGAAAAAAACGAGAGAGAAAGTATAATTATTACGGAACTTCCCTACCAGGTCAACAAAGCTAACTTGTTAGAGAAAATTTCCGAACTTGTAAAGGAAAAGAAGATAAGCGGCATCGCCGACCTGAGAGACGAATCGGACAGGGAAGGTATCCGTGTTGTTATTGATCTCAAGCGGGACGAGATTTCCGCGGCGATCGTCAACCAACTTTACAAACATACCCAGATGGAGGTTACCTTCGGGATTATCATGCTGGCTATTGAACATGGTCAGCCCAAGATATTTAATCTGAAGGAGATTATCGAGAGTTTTATCGATTTTAGAAAAGATGTGGTCACTAAAAGGACCTTATTCGAACTTACCAGGGCCAGGGAAAGGGCCCATATCCTGGAGGGGCTTATTACGGCTCTCAATAATATCGCTGAAGTGATTGAGGTCATTAAAGGCTCAAAAAATCCGCAGGAAGCTGCTGTCGTTCTCTGTGAAAAATTTAGTCTCACGGAAACACAGGCCAGGGCTATTCTTGAGATGAGATTACAGCGGTTGACCGGTCTGGAGCGGGAAAAAATTGATGAGGAATATGCCAGAATTTCGGAGACGATTGTCAAGTTACAGGGCATCCTTGATGATCCTCGTAAGATTATGGATGTAATCGTGACAGAGCTGGAGGAGATCAGAGAACGATACGGTGACGAGAGACGAACGGAGATTATCGCCAGTTCTGAAGACATTGATGTTGAGGACATGATAGCCGAGGAAGATATGGTAGTTACCGTATCTCATTCGGGATACATCAAAAGAAACCCCGTAAGCCTTTACAAGAGTCAACACCGTGGAGGACGCGGCAAGGTAGGCATGGGAACCAAAGAAGAAGATTTTGTCGAGAAGATATTTATTGCCTCTACCCATGCGTACATCCTGATCTTCACGAAGCAGGGGAGGCTGTACTGGCTTAAGGTGTATCAGCTCCCCCATGCAGGAAGGGCAGCAAAGGGAAAGGCTATAGTCAATTTGATAAACATATCGGGTGGGGAACGTATCGCCACTGTTGTTCCTGTGAGAGAGTTTAGCGCCGGCAAATCTTTGATTATGGCCACGAAGAAAGGGATCGTTAAGAAAACCGCTCTGGGAGCTTATTCCAATCCAAGAGCGGGGGGGATCATTGCTATTACCATTGACGAAAGCGATGAACTCATAGATGTTCAGCTTACGACGGGTGATCAGGACATCTTTCTTGGCACCAGAAAGGGGAAGGCCATCCGGTTTAAGGAGACTGATATCAGATCTACCGGCAGAACTGCCAGGGGGGTCAGGGGTATCCTGATAGATGCCGACGATGCGGTAGTAGGGATGGAGATACCGAGAGAGGGAAGTTCCATTCTTACTATTTCCGAGAATGGCTTTGGCAAGAAGACGGCGGTAGCGAAGTACAGACTTCAGAATAGGGGAGGCAAAGGGATCATCAACTTCAAGACAGTCCGCAGGGTGGGATACGTTTCCGGGATTCTCCAGGTAAGCGGTGATGAGGATGTCATCCTGATCAGTGATACCGGTAAGATTATCCGGTTAAAGGCGGAAGAGGTGCCTCTTATCCACCGTGTTACCCAGGGTGTAAAACTGATTGATCTGGAACCTGAAGAAAGATTGGTCGGTCTTGCCCGGGCCGAGAGGGAGGTCGCGTCGGACGAAACTTTACATGAACAGGTACAGGGTGTTTAACCATACGGCGGATTTAGGGGTGGAGATATATGGCAAAACCGTGGAGGAACTTTTTGTCAATGCCGCCTTCGCCATCGGCGATTTAATGACCGATCTGCAAAACGTCGAGGTAACCAGGGCGCGCAGAATCGTTGCGGAGGGGACAGACTGGGAAGACCTCCTGGTGAACTATCTGCGGGAGGCGCTTTATCTATTTAATGGGGAGGGGCTGCTCCTTGGCGATTATGCAATTATAGAAATAGACCCCCGTCATGTGGTGGGGGAGGCACGGGGAGAACCTTTTGATCCTGATAGGCACAGGATCAACACAGAAATCAAGGCGGTGACCTATCACCAGGCGTTGGTTAGAGAAACTGAGACAGGGTGGATCGGAAGGGTAGTTTTCGATGTCTGAGATTAGGCTGGAGAAAATAGATGAATACCGGTGGATGATCCCGCCCGTGGGAGGAATGAGGGTCCCGGGGATTATTTATTCGAGCGAGGAACTCATTAGAGAAATGGGTACAGACGAGAGTCCGAAACAGGTGGCAAATGTGGCGCATCTGCCGGGGATTGTTAAGTATTCTTTGGCCATGCCTGATATGCACTGGGGTTATGGATTCCCCATAGGTGGGGTCGCAGCTTTTGATATGGAAGAAGGGGTCATCTCTCCAGGCGGGGTAGGTTATGATATCAACTGTGGCTGCCGGCTGGTGACAACCCGGCTCAGTCTCGATGATATCCGGGACTGTCTTCAGTACCTGGTGGTGGCCCTGTTTCGGGATATCCCTACCGGTGTAGGATCAAAAGGCGTCCTTAAACTTTCCGTAAAGGAAGAGAAAAATGTCCTGGAGAAAGGGGCAAAGTGGGCTGTAGATCAGGGATATGGCGCCCCTGATGACCTGGAGACAACGGAGGACAGGGGGAGGATGGAAGGGGCCGACCCGGAAAAGGTCAGCACAAAAGCATTGGAACGGGGGCGAGAACAGCTTGGCACTCTCGGTTCCGGGAATCATTTTCTCGAGATTGAGGTTGTGGAAGAGATATTTGATGAGGCTGTTGCCGTGGCCTTCGGGCTCGAAAAGGATCAGATCGCAATCCTCATTCACAGTGGCTCACGAGGTCTTGGTTATCAGGTCTGTGATGATTACCTGGCAAAGATGGTAAAGCATGTCGGCGACCTGGGGTTTCCCTTGCCGGACAAACAGTTATCCTGTGCCTATCTGCGTTCGAATCAGGGCAGGGATTACCTTTCCGCCATGGCCTGTGCCGCCAATTACGCCTGGGCTAACAGGCAAATGCTGATGCACTGGACAGGGGAAACATTTGAGAGAGTCCTCCACAAAAGCCCCCGTGAGATTGGGATGCGTCTGCTCTACGATGTGTGTCATAATATTGCAAAGATCGAGACATTCACCGTAGATGAAAATCCCCCCAGCCCCCCTTTGGAAAAGGGGGGTAAGGGGGGATTTTTTGGAAAAGGGGGGCTGGGGGGATTTTCAGATGAGAGACAGGTAAAACTATGCGTCCATAGGAAAGGCGCCACCCGGGCCTTCCCCCCCGGCCATCCATCATTGCCGGGGCGGTATCTCAAGGTGGGGCAACCGATCTTGATACCGGGAGATATGGGGACGGGTTCTTACGTCCTGGTAGGTACAGAGAAGGCCTTTAAAGATACTTTCGGAAGTACATGTCATGGCGCCGGGCGGGTGATGAGCCGCAACCAGGCCACAAGGGCGAGTAGCGGAAGATCAATCGCAAAGGAGATGGCGAAAAGAGGTATCATCGTCATGGCCACCGGGAAGGGGACCCTGCGGGAGGAGATACCGGAGGCCTATAAAAATTTGGATCAGGTTGTCCAGGTGGTACATGAAGCCGGTATATCTAAAAAGGTGGCGAGGCTTCGTTCCCTTGGGTGTATCAAGGGTTAGGAGGGACACGCTCCGTCGTGTCCAGTTAAACTTGATTGTATAGGAATTTCCTTTGTAACTATTCAGGTTCAAAGTTCCGGGGTTCACGGTTCAAGGTTAGACGTGGATTCCTATTGCTGGCTATCTCGAGAAATATGAAGAGCGCAAGCCAATCAGCCGTGAACCGTGAACCGTGAACCGTGAACGGGATGAAGCTGACAATAAACACAAAGTTACTGTTGAGCTATCTGGCCATGGCGTTGTTGACCGTGGTGGCAAGTACCTATGCTTTTATAAGT
>MNZP01000018.1 GCA_001873675.1 Syntrophaceae bacterium CG2_30_49_12
TATCGATAAGTTATATAGTTACACGTCAATTTTAGAGCCAAAAACAGTAGGTTAATTTTTTGTGCGTAATTTGATATAACATCCTGTAATTATGGAGCTATCAGTTATTGTAGGCCCATTATGGGCCGTAAATTAACAGGCATAAATGGCTCCAAATGCTATGCATAATTTTCATTACTATCTGATTTTATTAATATCAGTAACCCACACGAAATAGCGAGGAGCCAAAAATTTTGAGATATCTTCTGGTTATTTCGCAAGAGAAGTGATTTTCTGCAAAGGGTGGAGTTTTGCGCAAGCGTATTGGTTATGGTGTTCACCTGGTTACCGGTTTAGCCGGTTCCAGGTGGTTGTTTAAATCTTCCAACAAACCAATATTTTAAGGAAAGGAGGATGTTAAGGGATGACAAAGGCAGAATTGATTGGAACGATGGCGGGGGAAGCAGGCATTACGAAAGCAACGGCGGCGGCGGCATTACAGTCTTATGTGAACACGGTAACCAGGGAACTTAAAAAGAATGGAAAACTGGGGCTGGTAGGGTTCGGTACGTTTTCCGTAGTGAAAAGGAAGGCAAGAGAGGGGAGAAATCCTCAAACCGGCAAGGCTATCAGAATTCCAGCTAAAAAGGTGGTTAAATTTAAAACTGGTAAGGGATTAGCCGACAGTGTAAGGTAAGAAGGTCAGAAGAGGCATCGTACAACTAAGGCCCCCTGTTTTCCAGCATTCGGGGGCCTTAGTTTTTTTATCAGGAGGATGTCGTGGAGAAAAAACGTATCGTAAGCGGGATGCGCCCAACAGGAAAGCTCCATCTGGGAAATCTCCACGGGGCACTGGAAAACTGGATCGCCCTGCAAAACAAAGGCGATTATGACTGCTATTATTTTGTGGCCGGCTGGCATGCGTTGACCAGTGAATACAGTGCCACGGACAGGATTAGAGAAAATACCATTGCTATGGTTATAGACTGGCTCAGTACAGGATTAGATCCCGTGAAAAGTACCATGTTTATCCAGTCCAGCATCAAGGAACACGCAGAACTCTATGTTCTCCTTTCCATGATAACCCCCCTCGGCTGGTTGGAGAGAAATCCGACGTATAAAGAAATGAAGGCGGAACTGGCCGATAAAGACCTCGGAACCTTTGGTTTTTTGGGATATCCGGTCCTTCAGGCAGCGGACATCATTATGTACAAAGCTTACGGTGTTCCTGTAGGTGTGGATCAGCTTCCCCATGTGGAGATTACCCGCGAGATTGCCAAACGATTCAATTTTCTGTACCGGGAAATTTTCCCCCTTCCAGAACCATTGTTGACGGATGTGCCTAAACTTCTTGGCATTGACGGGAGAAAAATGAGTAAGTCCTACGAAAACTCGATTTATATCAGCGATTGGGGAGATGCCTTGAAGAAGAAAGTGGCGGCCATGTTTACGGACCCCCAGCGCATGAGGAAGACCGATAAGGGAAGACCTCATCTCTGCAATGTTTTTACCTTCCATCAGATTTATTCATCATCAGATGATGTCAGTGAAATATCTGCTGCGTGTAAAAGAGCGGATATCGGTTGTACAGACTGTAAAGAGCGGCTCACAGTTAGGATATTGGAAGGCATGCAACCGATTCACGACCGCCAGGACTATTACAGGCATCATCTCGGGAAAGTCAGGGAAATCATGGAAGACGGAAACAACAGGGCAGCAAAGATAGCCCGTATAACAATGGCGGAAGTCAGGGAAGCGGTGAAGATTTAATATGGGTCATGGTTATGGAGGAACGTCTTCAGAAAATCATTGCACGCGCGGGTTTTGCCTCACGGCGGGCTGCCGAGAAAATGATCAAAGAGGGCAGGGTAAGAGTTAATAACGCAGTTGTCAGGCAGTTGGGGACTAAGGCGGACGTTGAAAAAGATGAGGTCCGGGTGGATGGAAACTTAATATCCTCCGAGGTAGCGAAGATTTACCTGATGTTGCATAAACCGGGGGGTTACGTAACAACGCTTCATGATCCTCAAGGGAGGCCGATTATTACAGATCTGCTATCCGATGTGTCGGAAAGGGTCTTCCCCGTGGGAAGACTGGATTATGACTCGGAAGGACTGCTATTGATGACCAATGACGGAGTTTTTGCTCAGAGGCTTTTACACCCGCGGTTCGGGATTCCCAAAACTTATAAAGTAAAGATCAGGGGGGATCTGACCGGCAGTGAGATCAGGGACCTTGAGAAGGGTATAGAATTAGATGACGGGAAGTTCAGGCCGGAAGCCTTTCGTGTTGAAAAGACAAACAGGAAGAGTTGCTGGGTTAGTTTGACTATTACTGAGGGTAGAAGCAGGATGATAAGAAGGGGTTTTGCATCCCTCGGTCATCCGGTTGTAAGACTTATACGGGTAGCCATATCAGACGTTTCTCTTGGCGACCTGAAGGCAGGGGCATACAGATCGTTAACCAAGAGGGAGGTTCAGAAACTGCTTTTGCCATGACCGGTGTAAAATAAAAATTATCTTGACTTTCATCATGAGAATAAATAATTAGTCGGCAATGATAAAAAATAGTTCTTTGGTATGTCCAGTTCTTGAAGGGAGAGGGAGGTTTTTATGAATAAATCAGAGATTATTGAAGCTTTAAGTAAAAGGGAAGATCTAACGGAAAAGAAGGCGAGCGAGATAATCAAATTAGTTTTTGATGGTTTTACCGAAGAGCTGAAAAAGGGCGACAGGATAGAAATCAGGGGCTTTGGGAGCTTTGTAATGAGAAATTATGATGCTTACACAGGCAGAAATCCCAAAACGGGGAAAAGTATCCCCGTGTCTCCCAAGAAACTACCGCTCTTCAAAGTAGGTAAGGAACTTAGAGAGAAGGTCAATAAAAGCTAAATGTTTACCGGCATAAAATAGATGCATAGACTACCCTCGGTTAATCTCATTCTCTTTCTTATTACACTTCTTACCACCCTTATTGCCGGTACGTTGCAGCAGGGGATCAACCCTCTCGAAGATCCCCTGTCCCTGTGGAGGGGGATACCGTTTTCCTTTACCCTGATGATGATCCTGGGGGCACATGAATTCGGTCACTATTTCATGTCTAAGAGGCACAATATCGTCGCAACTCTTCCCTATTTCATACCGGCGCCGTCGTTTATTGGGACCTTCGGGGCATTTATCAAGATGAAATCCCCGATCATGGACAGGAGCACCCTTCTTGATGTAGGTGCGGCGGGTCCACTGGCCGGCATGATAATCGCTGTGCCGGTTCTCTTTGTCGGGCTTATCCTTTCAGAAACAGCCCCGGAAACAGGAACGGGAGGAATCAATCTGGGCGCCTCTGTCTTTTTTTCCCTTCTTAACTGGCTTGCGCGTGGTGTCATGCCCGAAGATACAAATCTCATCCTTCATCCCATCGCTTTTTCCGGCTGGATCGGCTTGCTGGTAACCTGTATGAATCTTCTCCCCGTCGGTCAACTCGACGGGGGACATGTGGCCTATGCGATCCTCGGTTCCAGACATAGGATTTTAGCCAGGGCGATTCTCGTTCTTCTCATTGTCCTCGGGATAACCGGGTGGAGTGGCTGGCTTGTATGGGCGGTAATCCTGCTTTTCATGAGACTTGATCATCCGCCGCTTGTTCATGAATGGATTCCCCTCGATAAAAAAAGGAAGATCATCGGCTGGATCACCCTCGCCTTATTCGTCATGACATTTACCCCCGTACCATTCCGATAGGGGAGAAATTGGGGTGACCCTTAGACTCGGCTTTTTACTTCATCAACCCTTATATTTCCTTGGTCGCAGGGTAAGCGTTTCCAGCCAATGGGGGACTTCTACTTGAAAGGGAAAGGAGTTCTGGATAACCTGGGCGAGGGCCAGACTGACCGATTCCTCACCATGAATAACAAAAACTTTAAGCCTCGGGTTTTTAAAATGTCCGATCCAGGTTAATAGTTCCTTTTGATCGGCATGGGCCGAGAATCCGCCGATGGTGTGCACCTTGGCCCGCACGGCCACATCTTCCTGAAATATCCGGACCTTTTTGGCCCCATCAACAATGTTCCGTCCCAGGGTTCCTTCGGCTTGAAACCCTATGATAACAATCTGGACGCCGGGCCGCCACAGATTGTGTTTCAAATGATGCTTGATCCTTCCGGCGTTGCACATGCCGCTGGCGGCAATAATAATGGCCGGCCCTTGGCGGCTATTGATGGCCATAGACTCTTCGGATGTCCGGGTATAGACCAGTTCCGGGAAATCCAGAGGGCTGTCCCCTTGGGCAATGAGCCGTATCGTATCTTGGTCAAGATATTCCGGGTATTTCTTGAAGATCTCCGTAGCCGCGATAGCCAGAGGGCTGTCCAGATAGATCGGAAGGGAAGGGATTTGTCCATTTTTCCGAAATTCATGGAGGAGATAGAGTATCTCCTGGGTTCGCTCCACGGCAAAGGCCGGGATGATAATTTTCTCCCTGGATTTGATCCCTTCCCGGATGGCGGACAGGAGTTCGGCCTTGCTTTCCCCCACGGACTTATGCTGCCGGTTGCCATAGGTTGATTCCACAAACAAAAAATCAGCCTCCTCTATAACATCCGGGTCGGCCATGATTAAAGCCTCCTTGCGCCCAATATCCCCGGAAAAAACCACTTTGCCCGTCAGCCCTTGTTCTTGAAAGCGTACTGCCAGGAAAGTGGAGCCAAAGATATGGCCGGCATTATGAAAGCAGACCTCAATATCCGGGCTGATCAGATGACACGTTCCTGGATCAATAGGCTGGAAAAAATCCAGGCTTCGTTCCGCATCTTGCATTGTGTACAGAGGTTCTACTGGTTTTTGTCCGGAACGGAGATTTTTTCGGCTCTGCCACTCGGCTTCCATTTCCTGGATGTGGGCGCTGTCACGGAGCATGATCCTACAGAGCTCAAAGGTAGCCTCGGTGCAAATGATCTTGCCCTTAAACCCTTCCTTGACCGCACGGGGGATCAGCCCGGAATGGTCAATATGGGCATGGGTCAACAGGATGTACTGGAGCGCTTGGGGCCGATACCGCAGAAGGGAAACATTTCTTTTTTCAATCTCTTTCCCACCCTGAAACATCCCGCAATCAACTAAAAAGCGGGTTTGTGTATTTTCCAACAGAAAACAGGACCCTGTAACCGTTCTGGTTGCTCCCAAACATGTTACTTGCATGATAATTTGCCTTTCCTGTTCATTTGTTTAATGAAAACCTATTTCTTGACAGTCCGGGGCAAATAATATAAGCGTATGGCGAAGAATTCAATAAGAAAGTAATGACCTTCCTAACCCACGACGAGGATATCACCATGGGATTAAAACCCGAACATCACGAGCATCAGTATGTCATTGATGAATTAACCATGAAGGACACATGGCGCCTGTTTCGCATCCTGGCTGAATTTGTGGACGGTTTTGAAACCCTGTCGCAAATCCATCCGGCGGTCTCCCTGTTTGGCTCAAGCAGGGTGCAGCCCGGAGATGACACCTATGATCTGGCGGTGGAAATTGCACGTCTTTTGGTGAAGAACGGTTTCAATGTCATCTCCGGGGGAGGGCCGGGGGTCATGGAAGCGGCCAACAAAGGGGCGGCCGAAGCCGGCGGCAAGTCCGCGGGTCTGAACATCCAACTCCCCTATGAACAAAAACCAAACCCTTATGCCAATATCCGGCTTGATTTTCGCTATTTCTTTATTCGCAAGGTTATGTTTGTCAAATATGCTGTGGCCTATGTCATCCTCCCCGGCGGGCTCGGGACCCTCGATGAATTATTTGAAGCCGTCACTCTTATTCAGACCCGCCGGATCAAACCCTTCCCTGTCATCTTAGTGGGCCGAAATTACTGGAAAGGTTTATTGGACTGGCTGCGCAAAATGGCATGTCCTAAATGCATGATCTCGCCAGAGGACCTGGATATCATCCAGGTGATTGATGAGCCTTTTGAAATAGTTCGGGCCATCAAGAGGGTAATCATTTTATAAACAATTCCCTATAAATAGAGGTTGAAGTTGCTCCAGTTCACAGGCTATTCTTTCTCTGTGGAAGCCTCCATCTCCTAAGGAAAACTCTGAGCTCTTGGTACGTATAAAGTATAAACTAAGATCGAGTTCTTCCGTGAATCCTACCGCTCCATGAATCTTGACACCATCCAAGCAGGTGCGCTGGTACACCTCGTTTGCCTTTGTCTTGGCCATGGAAATCAGCAACTTGGAAGGTATCCCGGCGTTGATGTGCCAGGCTGCCTCGTAGGTGAGATAACGTAGTCCTTCAACCTCGATAAGCATCTGGGCCAACTTATGTTGAATTGCCTGAAAAGAGCCGATAGGTTTATCAAATTGAATTCTTTCTTTAGCGTAGTTGTTTGTCATCTCCAGGACCGCTTCAGTTCCACCTAACATCTCAGCGCATTTCAAGACAGCTCCTCTCTGGAGAATGAATTCCACTATATCCCAACCTTTATTCACCTCTCCCAAGACATTCTCCCGGGGGACCTTTACCCTGTCGAATCTTACCTCGCACTGCCTGTCATGTGCCGCCGTGGGGATAACCTCCGTATCTATCCCGGGGCTTTTGGCATCCACGATGAATACTGTAACCCCCTCTTCCGGGTTTCCTTTCTGGCTCGTCCGGCCCACGACCAGCAGGTAATCAGCCGCATGGGCATAAGGGACGAAGAGTTTAGTGCCGGAAAGTAGGTAATCATCTCCTTCTAAGTAAACACAAAGTTCGATTCCCGAGGCTTCATAGGTAGCTGACCCCTCTGTCAGGGCAAGGGTATATACCTTTTCCCCATTGGCTATTTCAGAAAGTATCTTCTCCTTCTGCTCGGCGCTACCATATTCCAAAATAGGAAGAGCGCAGAGGGCTACTGTGGGAAAGAAGGGGGCGGGGAGAAGATTCCTCCCCATTTCTTCCATCAGGACCACCAGATCCATGTACGCCAACCCCGTTCCCCCATATTCCTCAGGCAGGATGAGCCCCATCCAGCCCAGATCTGCCATCTTCTGCCACATCAGGGGATCGTACCCCAATTTATCCTCTTTTAATTTTCTCACCATATCTTTGGGACATTCCTTCTCCAAGAATTTTCTCGCCGCATCCTTAATCATTATTTGATCTTCTGAGAAATCAAAATCCATCAGGCGTTCCTCCTAATATGATTTGGGCAGCTTCAGACCAAATTGGCCGATGATGTTCATTTCTACCTCATCGGTCCCGGCAGCAATTGCTATTCCGGGAAATAACCAATAAAGAGCTTCCACACAACCTTTGAGTTTAGTCCATTTAGATTTTCGCTGTAGAGGATCCATTTGCGAATACATCCCCAGGAGCCCCGTACCGATTATAGCCAGCCGCTCCGCTATCTGGTCATTGAAAACCTTGTCCCTCGATGGTTCATAAACTGGATTACTCCCTTTGCTCATCTTCCAGATTGTTTCACAGGCAAGTATCCTCTGTGTTTCGATTAACACAGCCATATCGGCCAGCTTATGACGGATTTCTTTCTCCCGGAAAAGATGATTTTCCTTCGCATATTGGACAAGTTCATCTAATATCCTCCTGTTGTATCCACAACCCCTGCCGGCGACACTCCCCCTCTCGAATCCCAGGGAGTGCATCAATTGGTACCATCCGTTATTTTCCTTCCCCACCAGGTTCGTCGAGGGAACCCTCACATCATCGAAGAAGACCTCATTGAATATATGGTAGCCGGCATAGTTTATCAGGGGTCTTACCGTAACCCCCTTGCTCTTCATATCCACAATAATAACGCTGATCCCCTGGTGTTTTTTGGGGGCGTTGAGGTCAGTTCTGACTGCAAGCCAGCACCATCTTGCCCTGTGAGCGGCGCTGGTCCATATCTTCTGTCCATTGATGATATACTCGTCTTTTTCCCTTATGGCGCTGGTTCTAATATTGGCAAAATCACTGCCTGCATTGGGTTCGCTGTAGGCCGTGCACCAGACGCCATCAGGTTTTCCTGAGGCGATAAGGGGGAGATGCTTTTTTTTGAGTTCTTCAGAACCAAACATCATCAGAGAGGGACCTACCCAGTCCACTCCGCCGATTCCCATCCCAACACCCGGTATCCCCCAGTACGCTGCCTCTTCGGAATATGCTAATTGCTCCCAGAGAGAGGCGCCCTTACCGCCATATTCCACCGGCCAGGACATGGTAAGCCAACCTTTTTCCGCGAGCTTTCCGGACATCGTCATGGCAAATCCCCAATCCTCGTCGCTGTTTTCCTCCTCCAACATGGCCGCAAGCCAGCCCGGCGGCAACTCCTCTTTTGCAAATTCACGTATTTCTCTTCTTAACTGTTCTTCCTTTTCGCCGAATTTAAAATCCATCAGATTGCTTACCCCCTGATTAATAATATAGTGTCTAAATATTATTGTCAAGTCAATGTGATTTCATGCTTCGTGGCGCTCAGAATGGCATAAAAGTTTGTAACTGTTCAGGTAGCCACCAAGGCACTAAGACACGAAGGATAGATATGAGTTTTTCCACTTTGTCTGAAAAGGAAGAAGGCGTTGTAAGAAAAATAGTAGATGCGGCATACACCGTAAGGGTATTCAAAGAATAATTATATGATCTTAGTGTCTTGGTGTCTTAGTGGCTGAATAGTCACAAAAGTTTGTCTTGACGATAACGCTTTTCTCCGCTATTTTACAGGGGCAACCGGGTAGAATAAACATAGAATTAAGAAGGTAGAGATGCCGGAAGAAAAAAGGCAAAGGCTGACGAAAGCCGAAGTATTGGAAAGGGAGAGGGAAGCCAACCTGAAACACTGGGAAGAACAGGATGCCATCGTAATGAAGCATAGGGAAGAGGCTTATGACATCGGTGGCGCTCTCCAGGTGGAACGCTTGGCCCGACAGGGCAAAAAACCGATGCGTGAGCTGATCAAGACGCTGATTGATCCCGGGACGGAGTTTTTTGAGCTTGGCATTGATGCCGGTTACGACATCGGCAAGAGGAAACTTTACGGCGGAGAGCTTTACGAAGAGGAGAAGCGGGGCCATATCCCCGGCGGTGGCGTCATTACCGGTGTCGGTGTAGTGCAGGGTAAGGATTGTATGATCATCGCCAATGAGAATCGCTATGCCGCAGGGACCTATTTCCCCATTACCTTGAAAAAGCACATGCGTGCCCAGGCAATTGCCGAACAGTGCGGACTTCCCTGTATCTATATCGCCGATTCCGGCGGTATTAATCTCCCTTTACAAGTAGGTTGTTTCGCCGACGACGGCCACTTCGGCAGCATGTTTTACAATATGTGCCAGATGTCTGCCAGGGGGATCAAGCAGTATACTCTTTCCACCGGTGGAAACACCGCGGGAGGCGCCTACATTGTATATCTGGCCTCCGAATCAATCATGATTGAAAAGCTGGCCTATGCCTTCCTGGCCGGTCCCCCCATGGTAAAATCGGCCATCGGTGAGACCGTTTCCATGGAAGACTTAGGTGGCGCCTATGTCCATACCCAGCACTCCGGCGGTTGTGACCATTTTGTGAAAAGCCAGGAAGAGGGGATTGCCAGGCTTCGTGAAATGATGGATTTTGAACCCCCCCAGAAATTCTATATTGACCGGAGAGAGACGAGGGAGGCAAAGTGCGATTACAAAGAAATGATGCGCTGTACATCCATAGACACGTATCGTTATATCAACATTAAGGATACGATTAAATGCCTCGCCGATGACGGCTACTTTCATGAGTACAAATCGTCCTATGGCCCCGGGCGCGGGGAATCCATTGTCTGCGGCAAGATGTGGCTGAAAGGAATCCCCGTAGGAGTTATCGCCTCCAACATGAGCGGCATCATCTATATCGAGGCGGCGAGAAAGGCCACGGAGTGGATGATCCGTTGCGGCAACTCAAAGATACCCGTTCTCTTCCTCCAGGGTTCGCCCGGCTACATGGTCGGTAAGGCGGAAGAGTGGGGTGGTATCGGGAAATACGGGGCGGATATGGTTCGCGCCTGCTCCTGCCTGGAAGTACCCAAGATTACCTATGTGATTGGTCCCGACCATGGGGCAGCCAACTACGGGATGTGTGGCCGGGCATTCAAACCGAGATTTGCCTTTACCAGTATGAGGGGCCGGACCACCGTGATGTCCGGTGAGACGGCGGGGTTCATCCTGGAGACGGTAAGGAGGAAAAATGTCGAGGATAGAGGCGGGGCGGTTGACGAAGAAGAGATGGCCAGATTTCGCCAGATGATGAGAGACCGCTATGATGAGGAGGGGCATCCCTTCTACACCGGTTCCCTTTTGTTTCACGATGGCGTAATCACCTTCAGCGAGGCCCGCGATAAGCTTGCCAGGGCCTTTGAAATTACCCTCCATGTACCCATTGCCGAGTCTATCTGGGGAGATATGAAAGTCTGAAAGGATAAAGGATAAAGGAAACGATATGGCGGATATATTGTTGCAGGAAAGGACGGGGGAGGGGATCCTGATTCTTACCATTAATCGTCCGGAGGCTATGAACTGCTTCAATTTTGACCTGCTGGCCGCTCTGGACAAGGCGATAAGGGAGGCCAATTTTGATGCAGGTTTAAGATGTATTATCATCACCGGCGCAGGCGGGGGTGACCCGAAGAAGGCCGCCTTTTCCACAGGGGCCGATTTGAAGGAGAGAAGGACGCTGACACCGGATCAGGTCCGCCGGTTTATCTATACGATTCGCAGTACCTTTACCGCGGTAGAGCAGGTGCGTGTTCCCGTTATCGCCGCGATTAACGGTTTTGCCTTTGGTGGGGGCATGGAGCTGGCGCTGGCCTGTGATCTTCGTATCGCCTCTTCCCATGCTGTCATGGGCCTGACAGAGACAAGTCTGGCCATTATCCCCGGCGCCGGCGGCACCCAGCGGCTCC
>MNZP01000096.1 GCA_001873675.1 Syntrophaceae bacterium CG2_30_49_12
GCTTGTCGCTGAACAGGTCTATCAGCCCTTTTTGGGCAGCGGCCTTCCAGTTCCTGATCTGCCCCGGATGAACCTGATACTGACTTGTCAACTCAGCCGATGTCTTTTGCTCTTTGATCGCCTCTAATGCAACCTTTGCTTTAAATGATGGCGGATAACTCTTTCTCATTTTTTCCACTTGGACCTCCTGTTTTTAGTCTCCAAGTGTAACTTATCATACCGTCCAAATTTTGGGGTCCACTATACTTCCACATTGACTAATATGCAAAATCGAATATTAGTCCCTCTGGGTGTTAGCCGCTTATGCAAATGATTCCGGCCGATATTTGAGTAATTCGGGGACATAATAATATCCGGCAGGTCAATGACAATATTGGTATGATGTCCCCCGATAACACACTCTGTTATCTGCCATTGCGGGTATTTTTTCTTAAAGAAAATGGAGACTAAAGAAAAAAAATCTAAGGACTCATACCAGGAAGATAAATGCCTTAGGAACCATGAAGATTTCCTCTTTGCTCCGGACAAGATGACTCCCGAAGATATAGAGGAATACATGTATTCCCTTCTCCGGGACCGCTCCTTTGGATGCTGAGGGTAAGAAATCGTGCGGCGGTCGCCGTATTTAACTGCTTCCAAGCCAAGGGCGTCTTAAATCTTGACTACCTTCACCCTCGTGTCGTTAAAGGAAGCATTTGCCCCGATCTTGTCCTCCAGGCAGACATTTTTCAGGAAGGGGTCAAGCGAGAGCAGCGGGGTAAGAGGAATTCCTGCGCCCCTGGTGGGATCGTTTCCCATATTTTTCCCGTCTATCTCTACCGGTTTTGCTCCCACACCCCATCTCGCAAAACCGTGGGGGATCCCTACCACGCCCGGTCTGATACCTTCCCTTACCGCGGCCTTCCCCTCTATACCTTTTGCTGCATTGGGCGATGTTATCTTTACCCTGTCGCCGTTCTTTATCCCGAGGGGACGGGCATCACGAGGGTTTATAAGGATGTAATTCTCCGGCAGTATCTCGAGGAGCCACCTGTTGGCGGCAGTCCTCATTTCGGAATGGAAGGCAAATCTATAAGTTACTAACTGGAAAGGATAAGAATCCTCTCTCAGCTCGTTACCCGCGCTATCCGTGATAGGCTCATATTTAGGAAGTCCATCGTAGGGTTTACCTGTCATCGAGTCTCTTGTCATGGATAGCTCTTCGTTATAGAGCCGACAGAGGCCGCCGTACACGCGGCGTGGACGGTCTCCCTGATAGGCCATATCGTAGGCATCAAACCTTCCCCCCCTAACAAGGGCATACTGTATCTTCTCACCTTCCATAAGCCCCGGTACCTCCTGTCCCGCCTCCCCTCCGACCATCCCGGCAATAGCCCTTTTATAAAAGTCCCAGGCCGTATTTAACGGTTGCCCGCTGCCGAAGGCATTATTCCCGAAGCCGGGAAGCCCCAACTTCCCTGCTATTCTGATCAGGATATCCTCCATCGTCATGGTGGTCGGGATAACCGGTTTGTACCCGCCTGTCTTTTGGTCAATATTCCCCACGACAGGCTGCCTTATCCCTATCGTCCTGGTAGCAACGACCGGCGGTACGCTACAGATATCCCATCTCTCTAAGTAGGTTGTATCGGGCAGGATGTAATCTGCATAAAAATTTGTTTCCGTGATCTCAGAGTCTATCGCGATGAGAAGGGGGACCTTCTTTGTGTCTCGGAGTGTGTCGCTGACGATATCTCTCGTTGCGGGGACCGAGTAGGAGGGGTTGGCCCGGTACAACAGTAACGCCTTGATGGGATAGGGGTACCCCTCGGCAATAGCGGGGATTACCTCTTGGAAGACTCCCCAGTCAGGGACAAGGGGAAACCAGGGCCTCTTTGACGGATATCCCTTTTCCCTGAATTCTCTTGTGTCTTCATATCTGTGCCCGGCCCTGTCAATCCTGATCCCGGAGGGTTTAACGCCATCGCCGATGGTTTTTAGCGCATACATGCCCTCCTGTGTGTCGAGAGATTCCCCCCATGCGCCTCCCCCGACAATGAGCCCCCCCTTTTTATCTATGTTTCCCACAAGGAGGTTGAGAGCAATGATCGTCCGCGCGGTATAGGCGCCATTTGCGTGCTGAACCGCCCCGCCATAGAAATCGGCAACCGCCCTCTTGCCGTACGAGACAAACTCCTCGGCCAATTTCTCTATGACAGAAGATTCAATACCACATATCCGGGCATATTCTTTTATGTCCCTCTGATAGACCCTCTCTTTTAAGAGTCGAAAGACAGACTTGCAGGGGATATTGTTTACCTTCGCCTCCACCTCTAATTCGCCATGCAGGGCGTTGTCGGCCAACTCCGCCCTTCCCCCCGACCAGACGACAGTTTTGCCACCCCTCTTCAATAACTCCATATTGTCCATACGGACGAGACAGGCGGCATTGGTCCAGCTTTCCTCTCCGTCCCTCTGTGCCGCCTTTTTTGAGGTATTCTCTAAGAATCTGCGGTTATAGGACCCATTTTCCATAAGCCATCGCATCATCCCCAGGGCGAGTGCGGCATCGGTACCCGGCCTGATGGGTATCCACTGATCAGCTAAGGAAGCAGAATTTGACAACCTCGGGTCCACCACTACCCATTTGAAAGTTTTGTACTTACCCTTGAACTTTTCTTCGTATCCTGCCTCCTGCAAGGCCTCTGATCCCCCCTCGGCGCCAACCTTTGCCTTCATCAGCTTCCGGGCGACGGTCTGGAGAGGAACGCCGGAATCCAGGGGCGAGGAGCCGAAGAGAACGAGGAAAGTTGTGTTGAGTATATCGGGCTTTAAATGATCGTGGAGTTCATCAAAGGTCAATTTGAATCCCATCCGGTGGCTTGACTCTCTGATACTGGTATCATCTATCCCCCCATTTACGGAACCGTAGGCATTCATAAATCTGGAGATAAATATCCTGCTTCCTAACTCTAATCTTCCACTCAAAAAGACAAACTGATTTGCCCTGGCACCCAACTCCGGTGTATTTTTATCTATTGGGGCTTCCGTATCCCTGATCCCTCTGAGACCTTCTACCTTCCCCTCTCCAAAGATGTTTCCCCCCTCTGCAATCTCCGTAATGGCCTCATCCCAGTTTATCGTCTTCCACTTGCCGGATCCCCTCTCGCCTATCCTTTTTAAAGGCGCCTTGATCCGGTACGGGTCGTATATTGTCTGAATGCCCGCCTGACCCTTTACGCAAAGGGAACCGGTATATCTGAGGGCCTCTTTGGCGCCTGTACTATAGGAAATATGAGGTTCCATGGAATTTGGATGATAGGGATTCCCGTCGAGCTTGACCAGAACACCTTCTCTGATCCTTGCCCTGAGCCCGCAGTTGCCCTCGCACATCTGGCAGACGCTGTATATACTCTCTATCCCCAGTGTGGTTTCGAGAGGATCAGAAGCGGCTGCCCCCATGATATCCAGGGGCACTTCTTCCGACTTCAACAGATGGCATCCGCTGAGATAGGCGCTCCCGCCTAAGATCGTCGCTGTCCTGATGAACTCACGCCTGGTTATCTTCATCTTTCTTTCCTTATCATGACTCCGCTTAACTTAAAGGTACGGCAAATCCTATAAACACTAAAGAATATCTCATAATGAACACGCCAACGACGACCAGGATGGCGCTCAGGCTGACCCATGCCCTGCTTCGCCTGGTCCTGGGGAAAATCAGGAGAAACAGAGGAACCAGCATCCCCATGACGATCTCCCCCCACACGTACAGGGGTTCATGAAGGGCGGTAATAATGGAGGCAAATCCATCGGCATTTGAAAGCAGTAAAGTAAACCAGAAGGACATCAGCCAGAAGAGGTCAACGAGGATGATGGCAATCATCATATTGTAGAGGTCAGAAAAGACCTCCTCGCTCAGTTTCTTCTCCGAGAACTTATCCATCACGAAGGCAACAATCAGCAGGAGGGCAACACCCGACAGAACTGCGGAGGTCAAAAAATATCCCGGCATTAAGGCTGAATGCCACCAGGTCCTGGCCCTGATCACAGCGAAGGCGAAACCGGTGTAGGCATGGACAAATATGGCCAGGGGCACGGTAATTGTCCCCAATACCTTCATCATCCTGTCATCCTTTACAAAGATGAACCATATGTAAAGCATATTGGCGATGGGGTAGAGGGTAAGCAACCAGGAACCGTAGGAGAGAACTGATTTGGGGTTGAAGAAGGAAGGCACCAGTGTATGCCAGAATCTCAGGGGTTGCTGGAGGTCAAGTATCAGACATACGGGCGCCACCAACAGCAGGACAAAGGATATTATCGCCGCCGGCAGGGCGAGAGGTTTGTACTTCTTTATCCCAAAGACCGTGGAGAGGGAGGAGAGGATAAAGGAACCGGCGGACAAACCGGTGAAGTAAAAGTAAAGCGGTATGTAAACCTTCCACGGAATCTCGTGGGGAACATTATATAAAACACTCAAGTCCAAGGTAACCTCTTTTAATATTAGGCTGAAGGCTGAAGGCTGAAGGCTGTTAGAACACTTCAGCCTTCAGCCTATCTACCTTAATCTTTTATCTCTTCCAGTAATCCGAAAGCTTACCGGTGATCGTCTTCTCGTATTCCTCGATTGCCTCAGGGTAGCTTTCGGAGAGCTTTATCCGCCCCAGTAAGTCCCTATCCGAGGCGATGTAGAAAACCTTGGGAAGGGTTCCCAGTTCCGGCTTGATTACCACGGTGGCGTTTGCGGCAATTAACTTTGATACCTCACTTCCCCTGTCGTTTAAGTCGCCAAAGGTAATGGCTCTGCCGATGCAGGATGTTACACATGCAGGGAGCAGACCTGCGTCTATCCTGTGGGCGCAGAAGCTGCATTTATCTGCTGTGCGCCTGACGGGATTGAAGAATCTTGCATCGTAGGGACAGGCCGCAATACACATCCCGCAGCCGATACATTTGCCGTAGTACATCGTGACCAAACCATCGGCTCTCTTGACGGTTGCCTGAACAGGACACACATCTACGCAGGGCGGATTATCGCAATGGTTGCAAAGCCTCCTCAAAAAGAAGTTCTTCACATTCGGATACGACCCCTTCTGGATACCTTTCATCCACGAACGCCAGTAGCCGAGGGGGACATTATTTTCACTCTTACAGGCTATGATGCAGGTATGGCAGCCCACGCATTTACGCTGGTCTATCACCATCCCCCATTTTTTCGTCTTCTTTCCCAACTATCGCCTCTTGTGACACGCAAGACATTCAAGTTTGCTGAAAGATTCCCTGCCGTTATGGCATTCACCGGTGGCACAGAGTCTCTCCGCCCTTTCCACTTCTATTATTTTACCTGCCCCCCCATCCATGCCGGCAGGCGCCATAAAGACATGATGAGCCTCTCTGCCTATCCTCACCACCCTGTCTGAGTCCTTAAACAACCGGATAATAAATCCGGAGTGAGCTTCCGTGTTGAAAGGATTCTCATGACAGTCTTCACACTGATACTTTGCCTTTTTGCCCTTTATGTGGGAAAGATGGCTGAAGGTTACAGCGCCGGGGGAGCCCTTTGCCGTATATTTAATATCTCCACCGCCGACATTCCTCGACAATGCCAGGAAGGAGGCAAACAGGCCAATGACGAGGATAGCGATCAATCCAAAGCCCAATTTACGTCCCAGGACTTTATCAGCGGAAAGACCCTTAATCAGGCTGAAGATTATAGGATGGCGGCGGTCCATTTTATTTTTCTTTTGCTCTTCAGTTTTCATAGATAACGGCTGTCATTTCGAGCGAAGCGAGAAATCTTAAGGTTAGAGGAGCGTTCCCTGGTAATGGGATGTCCATCGTCTCTTCTTCACCTCCGGGCTGCCGTAATCGGGAAGGAGCATGGGCGAGATCCTCTCGGTGATGATGCCAGCATCCTCCAGTTCCCTGTGGTATGCCCTTACATGATCCAGGGTCAACCTCCCCTCCCTTGCTTTTTCCTTTGCATAGATAGCGGCGCTTCTCCCGGCGATCCTCCCGAAAACCAGGACATCGAGAAGAGAATTGCCCATGAGGCGGTTCTCTCCATGGACCCCTCCTGTCACCTCTCCCGCGCAGAAGAATCCGGGGACAGTGGTTTCACATGTTGCCTTGTATTCCAACCCCCCATTTTGATAGTGGAGGGTTGGATAGACGAGCATCGGCTCTTTAGTAATGTCAATATCGTATCTCTTGAAGAGTATGTATTTGCCGGGGAATTCCCTTAATACTGTTCCTTCACCGGACAGAAGGTCTATCATCGGGGAATCCAGCCAGACGCCAACCTTTCCCGTTGGCGCGGGAATCCCCTTTCCCACTTTGGTGCATTCCCGAATGAAGGAAGCCGATTCCACATCCCGCGGTTCCCTTTCATAGACAAACTGTTCACCCTCGATATTCAAGACATTGGCACCTGACCCGCGAAACTTTTCGGTAATCAAGATACCTTCCGCCTGTTCGGGAAATACCACCCCTGTAGGATGGTACTGTACCGTGTGCAGGAAGGCAAGTTTAACCCCGATCCTGTAACCCAGGACAATCCCATCGGCAGTGGCGCCGTAATGGTTGGTGGTCAGGAATCCCCCGATATGCAATCTTCCACAACCGCCCGTGGCCAGGACAACGGCTTTCGCCTTGACGATATGGTACTCCTCTGTCTCCATGTTATAGAGCACCGCTCCCGCACAATGACCATGTTCATTCAATATCAGTTCCACTGCGGGAGAAAACTCCAATACTTTTATGTTCTGGGCACGATTCCTCGCCTCATCCCTGATCGTTCGCATGATCTCGGTCCCGGTTATATCACCCGCAGAGTGCATCCGTTTTCTCGATGTTCCTCCCCCATGAAGGGTTCGAAGCGTGCCATCAGGTAATTTTGACAGCATCATTCCCAGGTCCTCGAGCCATTTGATAACGAGAGGAGCTTCTGTCACGAGGGTTTCCACTAACTCCGGGACATTCACAAAGTGCCCTCCACCGAGGGTGTCCAGGTAGTGGTAGTACGGCGAGTCTTTCCAGACTTTGGTGGCCGCCTGGATGCCGCCCTCTGCCATCACGGTATTGGCGTCCCCGTGTCGCAGCTTTGTGGCAATAATGACCTTTGCCCCCTGTTCCTGAGCGAGAAGGGCCGCAGCCGTACCGGCGCCCCCTCCACCGATGACGAGGACGTCGGTTTCGTAATCTATCACAGAAAGATCAACCCTGTCCGGGTCAACCCTGCTTTTGGACTCAAGCAGGTCAACCATCTCGGTGGATAAGGCATAGCCTTTACTGGGGCCTATCATGATGGGCCTTCTTGCACCTTCCCTGTAGTCCGGGTGGTATTTCAACCTCTCCTCCCTCTCCGTTAGAGACAGGGCAGGAAATTCATGGCCCATCTTTTTCTGCTCAACCCTCCCTGGTCTTGTCTTCTCGACAATACTGATCATTCTCTTCAATTCTGGTGGATATGGCATAGCGTCTCCTTATAACGTTTATGCTGTAAAAAACACGTCTCTTAAATGTTTACGCTAATGGTTTGCGTGCTTGCAAAGCGCCGAAGGGATTTAGCAAAGACAAACACGACGATAAGCTGCCGCGCGTCAATTATGCTATTTCCGCCTCATCCGTTAGCCGTTTCCATAATGATTCAATATCTAATTTCTCTGTCCAATGTTCCAGATAATCTATGTCTAATTTTCCATATTGTACCTCATAAACCCGTAGGGCATCGGTAAATTGTTTTTCACTTCCACCGGAAAGTTTCGCCCATCTCAATTTAGCTAAGATCGTATCCTCTGAACTAGAAACTTGCATTTTTAGCCCCATAAATTCTTCACTACACCTGCGCGAAAAACGTGACTGGTCAAACGGTTCGTCGGTCAATATCCAAAAGTCAACCTTATCCCCTCCTTTTAGGTCAATTAGATTAAACATACTTCGCCTATTAATCGCATCAAGAATGCTGTCTTTATCTAAATAAAAATCAGATGGCAGAAAAGCTTCAACTAATTCATGAACCTTCGAGCTTTGAATAGAAATGACCATATCTATATCATGGGTAGACCTCGGTTCGCCTTGCAAGCTTGAAACAACAGAACCTGTTATCATATATTGGATTCCAGCTTTATCGAGCAGATAAATGACCTTCTTTAATAATTCCTGTTGTGACATTTATTAAGACGCTCCAAAAGTATTTTTTTGAACTCTTCATCTGAAAGATTCGGGAACCTCTTATGTAATCCATGAATAAAAAGTTGATTGGCGAATTCAGACAACTCAAATGCTTTAAGCAACCTTTTTTCAGGCGACATTTCACGAAGCATTTGAATATAAATCCTATGATTTGGATGGCCTTTAATACCCATAATTTCCTTACAACCTTTGGCTTATGCTACCCAAGCTCTGAACTTTTCGGGAAATTACAGATGGCTCTTGTCCACCGGTTCCCAGTATTCCTCGGACAGATCAGGCTCAATCTCCCGTTCCGAATACACTTTTATCAAGGTTTCTCTGTCCATCCCTTTCAATTCAGCGAGCATATTCTTGAACTTTCCCGCCTTGATCTCTTCCACTCTTTTGGCCAGATGACCGGACTTAGGCACCAGATATTTGGCGAACAATCTCCGGCAGAGGATGCCGATATTGTACTGGGAAAGCTCGGCGGGACATCTCGCGGTGCACAATCCGCACATGACGCAGTCAAAGGAAATCTCTGCGGCCTTTGCAATGTCGCCCCTCAACGCCGCGGAGATGTACTCCATTACCTCGACATCCATGGGACACGATTTAGTGCAGGTATTACAACCCATACACTTTAATATCTCCGGATACAGTCTTACAATCTCATCCGTTACAGGCTGGATATCTTCTATATTGTAAATGGCCCTGTTTGCCGGGAAGAAGGGTATCTGGGTAAGATACATATTGGACTTTACCAGCGTCTGACACGCAAGCCCAATCTCAATTTTAGGACTTGACGGCAATCTGTAGACCGTTCCGCAAGCCCCACAGATGCCACCCCGGCACCCGCACCCCCTGATAAGCTGATAACCCGCATACTCCATTGCCTTCTGGATGGTCAGGGTTTCGGGCACATCGTACCTCTTGCCCATAATAAAGATAGGAACCTTGGGGACTTCCTCTATGTTTTGTTCTTCCGTCGCATTTTTTTTCTTATCCGGTTCCATATTTTCTTCCTCCTAATATTTTACCAGGCCAGAAATGCCCCGATAACAATGCCGAATATCAAGGCGGCGATGACCATAAAATAATTGTCCAGGGCGGTAATCCTTTTTACCTGGGGTATAACATCCACCACCTTCTCATCCACGATATAATCCTTGATGTTAGTATCTACCTGGGGACAGGCCAGGACACAAGAATAGCACTGCTCACAATCCTCCCCTACCGTAGATTCCAGGGCAAAAGATGTCCTCTGCTCAGTTTTTATCAGCCTTTCCGATTCTTTTCTCAAGACAGGGCATGAATCCACACAGTTTCCGCAGGCGAGACATCCCTTATCCCCCGTTACATCGTCGCTGAAAAGGTATAACCTGTGGTATGGCTCCATCCCCCTGGATAACAACCGGCAACGGGCAACGGGAGGAAACTTCATATCCAGTATGGTGTTTAGAATTCTTTTCGTTTTCAACTCTTCTCTTTTGACGACGGTAGGCATTTACACTCACCCCCTTAGTAGGGTTCACGGTTCACGGTTCCAGGTTCCATGTTCAATGGTTCAATGGTTTTCACTTGAACCCCTGAACCCTTAAACCTTAAACCTTGAACCTTGAACCCCTTTTTGTACCTATTGAAAAATTCCTGCGTCATGGAAGGATGGCATCGCAAACAGTTTGTGTAATTATTATCCCTTATCCTGTCGGCTAAGAAGATCATTTTTTGAAAATGGAACTTTCCCTGATGACACCTCCGGCAACTCTCCTCAGAGGGGATATCCACTTTCCACCTCGTGTTTTTATTGAGGTCCACCCATGCCTTCCGGACGGCTTTGTCATAGGGGATATTGGAGGTGATACCCTCGAACTTTTTGTAGGCATGGGCAACGTATCTATGACAACTGTCACAGGTCATGTGACTGTACTCCCTGTAGTTTACACCCTTGTCCGCCTCCCGCCTTCCCTCTTTCATCTTGAATCTTACATGGCAGGTCGCACACTCGTTGTTGGCTGTCTCGTAATGTTTTTTGTGCCCCATGGCCAATCCTATCTCTTTGAGGCTCACAGGTAGGTCACCTCTGTCCATTTCATCAATTTTATCAAAGGAACGGTGGCAGTACCGGCAGTTTTCGGCGGGTATCTTTTCAACTACCGGTTTTACCGGCTCTTCTCTCGGATCTATCAGGGGCACAATGTTCCCGATGACGTGTCCCACCCCTTTGATTTTTGCGGACAGCAATTCCTCGGAGGCCCCCTCAAAGTGGCAATCCGCACAGGCAACCTGGTCATGAGAAAAACCGTGCTTACCCTTTTGCGTTATCAGCCATCGTGAATACCCGGCCTCCTTGCGGTGACACAACTCACAGGAGTTAGAGTGAATACTATAGTCCATCCCGGTTGCCGCAACAAGTATCGCGATCAATACACCTATTACAAGGATAATTAAACGAACGGATTTTCCCAAACCTCAGATTCACTCCTTCTTACGCGCCTTCCATTCAGAAAATTTCTCTCCGGGGGCAGAGAAAGTCTGTTATCCCAGGGCCGCCTTCACCCTCACCTCTTCTGCCTCCTTCATCCTTCTATTAGCCCTGATCGCAGCGGATAT
>MNZP01000173.1 GCA_001873675.1 Syntrophaceae bacterium CG2_30_49_12
TAATAAAATCAGATAGTAATGAAAATTATGCATACCATTTGGAGCCATTTATGCCTGTTAATTTACAGCCCATAATGGGCCTACAATAACTGATAGCTCCATAATTACAGGATGTTATATCAAATTACGCACAAAAAATTAACCTACTGTTTTTGGCTCTAAAATTGACGTGTAACTATATAACGTATCGATATTAGAAACAAATATTACCCACACGAAATAGCGAAGAGCCAAATTAACTCCATGTGTTGCTGAACAGTAAAAAGAAAGAGAAGGAATCACCCCGCAAAGTGAAGAATTTACTGTATGCCTAACACAAAAAAAAGCGATAATCAAGAAAAAACTTACTATTTTTAAAAAGTTTTCTCATAAATATGTAATAACCGGTAAAGAGGACGGTTCCATTCTTATCAAAACCAGTGGTCCGGTAAACATCAAACGTCTCCCCGATCTTTTTCCTCTTGAGTTCGTCCGCATCCGGGCTTCGTATGATATCCCGAAATGCGAGAAGGGATTCCTTTAATTCCCGGGCAGTATACTGCTTATCCCCATAGCGGTAAAGAAAGGTCGCCCTCCTGTCGTAATATTGCAGGCTCCTTTCCATGGCCAGTTCGAGGGATGCTTGATCAAGATCATCGTCGAAAGAAGGAAGGCGGACTTCGGAAACCAACTCCAGTGGGGCTGTCGGGGCTGGTGGCCTGGATATCGGTTTTTCAATCTTTGCCGCACATCCCGCTAATAGGAGTAGAATTGATATGAAGAAAAGAGGGATAAGGACTGCGGAAACTCTAAACTCTAAATCCAAAATCCGAAACAAATCCGAAACACAAAATTCAAATGTTCTAAACTGTTTTGAGTTTTGAATCTTGCTCATTTGTGTTTGTTTTGAATTTAGTGTTTTGAATTTAGTGTTTCTCATTTTTTATGCCAAAAAAGCAAGAATTTCCGGCTAAGAGATTAAAGCTCCCTGATCATGGCTACTTCATCACAGTAATCCGGGTATTTGGAACATCTGAAGCAGTCTGACCAGATCTTTTCGGAAAGAGTTGCGCGGTCAACTTCCCTAAAACCTAACCGCGCAAAAAATTCCTTATTCTTAGTCAAGGTAAACACCCTGAACAGTTCAAGGGTAATCGCCTCGGAGAGACATGCCTCTACAAGTTTTCGGCCGATACCCCTTTTCCTGTATTCTCTATCCACATAAAGAGAGCGGATTTCCGCCAGGTTTTCCCAGAAGATGCTCATGGCACAGATACCGACGATATGAGTCGGCTCCCCATCCTCATCAAGATACACAAAAAAATCTCTCAAGTTGCTATAGATATCCATCAGGGAACGGGGGAGTATCTCCTCTTTTCCTGAAGAGACATTGATCATCCCGTGGATGGTCTTCACATCACCAATCAAAGCCTTTCTCAACATTTTCCATTCCCATCTATTTTTTCAGAGACAGTCCTGACCCCTAATCCCTGTCCCCTTGCTCTCCGTCTTTCCGAACTGCGAGAAGCATCTCCCGGGCGTGTTCCCGTGTCTTCTCTGTCAGTTCCACACCGCCGAGCATCCGGGTAATCTCTTCCAAACGCTCCTCGTCAGAGAGAACCCTCATGCAAGTGTCCGTCCTTCCCCTGGAGACCATCTTCGTAACACGGTAATGCCTGTCCCCGAAACAGGCAATCTGCGGGAGATGAGTAATGCACAATACCTGATGATACCCTGACACATCCCTGAGCTTCTCGCCGACAATTTCCGCCGTTGCCCCGCCGATGCCGCTATCCACCTCGTCAAAGATGATCGTCCCCACGGAACCCGTCCGGGCAAGTACCTTTTTCATCGCCAGGATAATCCTCGAAAGCTCCCCGCCGGAGGCAATGCGACTCAGCGGTTTTAATGTCTCTCCCACGTTTGTGGCAAGATAAAACTCAACCTCATCAACCCCTTTACGGTTAAAGGGAGGCTCAGCCCCATTGAAAGACGGCTCTTTAAACACCACCTCAAATCTCGCACCTGCCATTCCCAGGGTGCGGATTTCAGCCTTCATCGCCTCTTTCAACCGGGCAGCCTTTCTTCTCCTTTCTTGCGAAAGATTGCCCGCCGTCTCCATCATCTGAGACCTCAAGAGTGTCATTGTTTTTGAGACCTGTCCAATCTCCTCAGCGACAGACGAGATACCTCGCAGTTCCTCCTCCATCTCCGCTCTCTTCTGGAAAACTTGTTCGAGTGTGCCGCCGTATTTACGCTTAAGCCGTCCTATCGTCGTGAGACGTTCCTCAATCGCCTCAAGCCTTGTTGCATCGAAGGATAAATTTTTGGCATAATCCCTAACGATGAGAGCGGCATCCTCGAGTTGATAAAACAGCTCCTCGATACCCTCCTCAGATATCTGCAACCCCGTATCAATCTTTTTGATCTCCCGGATGCTCGCCATCGCCTCGCGAAATCCCTCCAATACGGAGCCTTTCTTTCCATAAAGGGTATCATAAACCTTTCCCGCATAATCCATTAACCTCTGCGCATTTTCCAGCACCCTTTTCTCTTCAAGGAGAGCTGTATCTTCCCCGATCTTCAATGCGGCGGTATCAATCTCCTGAAGCTGGAATCCAAACAGGTCTTCCCTTTCTCCCCTTCTCTGGCGGACAGATTCGAGTTCCCGGATTCTTGCATTCAGAGATTGATACTGCTCATAGACGACCGTATATTCAGACCTGAGAGTAAGGATCCCGCCAAGCTCATCGAGGATATCAAGATGGTTTTCCGGATTCAGAATAACCTGATGTTCATGCTGGCTGCATATATTTAAGAGGGACTCACTGACAGACGAAAGCAGACTTAGGGGGACAAGGCTTCCATTAAGGTACGCCCTGTTCTTTCCTGACCGGGACACAACCCTCCTGATAACAAGGTCATCCCCCTGATAAAATCCCCTCCCCATCTGTTTTAACCTTTCTTTTAATGCCTCCATCCCGCCGATGTCAAAAAGGGCCTCCACCACTGCCGTATCCTCGGAAGACCTTATCATGTCACCGGATGCTTTCTCACCCAGGAGGAGGCCCACAGCCCCGATGATAATAGACTTGCCTGCCCCCGTTTCACCGGAAATCACACTGAGACCATTATCGAAAGACACCTTCAGTTCATCAATGATGGCAAAATTCTTTATGTTCAGTTCGGTTAGCATCGCAATCCCTACTGGCCCCCGTAGATAATCCTCCCCACCCTAACTTTGTGCGCAGGATCTCCAGGTAATTCCTGTATGGAGAAGAGACAAGGGTGGTCACGTATCGCGATTTCCTGATAGTGATGGTGTCACCGGACTTCAGTGTAAATGAGACCTGTCCGTCAAGGGTCAATGTCGCTCCCTGTTCTTTTGTCCATAGGATCACCTTTACCACGGCACTTTCGGAAAGGATGATCGGGCGGTTCGTCAAGGTATGCGGACATATTGGATTGATGATAATCAAATCCTGCTCGGGGAATACGATGGGACCTCCGGCAGAAAGAGAATAGGCGGTTGAACCCGTCGGGGTTGCGACGATGAGGCCATCGGCCTTAAAGGTGGTAAGATACCGGTCATCAACAGCCGTTTCCAGTTCGATAATTCTCGAGAGATTTCCCCGATTGATGACCACGTCATTGAGCACGGTATGTCCCCCGAGCGGTTCTCCCTTCCCGTTTACCGTCACTTCGAGCATCATCCTCTTTTCTGTCTGGTATTCACCCTGGAGGATCACCTTCAGGGCGCTGTACATTTCATTTAAATTAACTTCTGTAAGATAACCAAACACCCCCAGGTTGATGCCGACGAGAGGAATATCGTATCCCACCACCGCTCGCGCCGTTCTCAAAATCGTGCCGTCACCTCCTAAGACAACAAGAAGATTCACCTGCGAAACCAGCTCTCTCATATCCAAACCGTCAGCCTCGCCGATCTTGCCGGCAATCTCTCCTTCAAGAAAAACCCCCAATCCCTGTTCCAGAAACCAGTCTCTCAAGCGAAGGGTGTATTCGGGAGATTTTTCTTTGGCAATATTGGCAATGATGCCGATCCTTTTTATCTCCATGTAAGCCCCACAATTACGCACGCATAAAGCGTAAGATGTTACTCCGCTTACTACCATAAAAAGATATGGATGTCTATACACAATTGCCCCCTTTGTAATATTTCAGGCTTGAATCCCGTCAATCTTTCTGGTAGAAAGAAATCGTCTTAAAGATGGGAGGAGGCGTATCCATGAAAATCCTTGCCTCGACGGGAAGAGAAGATGTTGCCATGGTCTATATGGCCGAGATCGAACAGGGAAAGCTGGTGGAGTTTGTGGAATCTGTGCAGCCACCGCTGCCGAGAGAAAAGAAGTGGGTACTGATCGTCTCTACCCTGTTCGGTTGTCCAGTGAAATGCCTCATGTGCGATGCGGGAAGCCATTACGAGGGGAAATTATCCAGAGAAGATATCTTCGCCCAGATAGACTTTTTAGTGAAAAAGAGGTTTCCCAACGGCAGCATTCCGGTAGATAAATTCAAGATCCAGTTTGCCAGGATGGGAGAGCCCTCCCTGAATTTAAATACCCTTGATGTCCTCGAAGAACTTCCCCACCGTTACAACGCCACCGGCTTAATCCCCTCAATTTCCACCATTGCTCCCACAGGTACTGATAGATTCTTTAACAGGCTCATAGAGATAAAGAACAACAACTATTCCAGAGGACGATTTCAGCTTCAGTTTTCCATCCATACGACAGATGAAAGATTGAGAGACCACATAGTTCCGGCAAAGAAGTGGAATTTTGCCAGGCTGGCTGAATATGGAGAGGAATTCTATGATAAGGACGACAGGAAGATAACCTTAAATTTTGCCCTCGCCGAGGAGACGCCGGTTGATCCGGGAATCCTTCTGAGACACTTCGATCCCGGTAAATTCTTAATTAAAATAACCCCGCTAAATCCAACTCATCAGGCGGTGAAAAACAGGCTTTCCTCGTATATTGACCCCTATCATAAGGAAAAGGATAATCAGATTGTGAGGGAACTCCGCGCCTCCGGTTACGAGGTTATCGTCAGCATCGGCGAGGTCGAAGAGAACCACATCGGTAGCAACTGCGGCCAGTACGTAACGAGACACTTAAAGGCAAAGGAACACATCAAAAACGGATATACTTACACGGCTCAAAAGTATTCATAGGGAAAGAGGTATGAAATTAGCAGTGGCAGGAAAAGGCGGAGTGGGAAAGACATCTGTTACCGCGTGGGTAGGCGACTATCTGGCCCGCTGTGGGGAAGAGGTCTGGCTGGTGGATGCGGACACGGCCCTTTCCCTCGGGCAGGCCCTGGGTCTGGCCGAGAGTGAAATTCCCACGCCGTTAATCCAGGAAAAAGAACTCATCCGGGAACGGGTGGGAGAAGGTTTAATCCATCTCAACCCGGAAGTGCAAGATTTACCGGAGCGTCTCGCAAAACAGGTAGGGAATCTCAACCTCCTGGTCATGGGTAGTATCGCCGCTGCCGGTGGCGGCTGTGCCTGCACGGCCAATGCCCTGCTGAAGGCCCTTCTTGCCCACTTGATCATTCAGCGCAGACAATGGGTTGTCGTTGACCTTGAAGCGGGAGTGGAACACCTGGGCCGGGGTACGGTCCAGTTTGTGGATGGCCTGATCGTGGTCAGTGAGCCCTCCCTTCGGAGCCTCCAGACGGCCTCCCGTATCAGCGCCCTGGCCAGGAATATGGGATTGACCCGCCAGGCATTACTTATAAATCGGGCTACCAATGATTTCAGACTCCCGGAGATTGAGGGTCTGCCTCCTCTTGCGGCCATTATCCCCCATCTTTCCTCGCTCGCCAACCGGCAGTTGAACTCCCCTTCGGTCCTCAACCTCGTTGAGCGGGATGAACTTGACCATGCCGTTGGTCAGATACTGGCCGGACTTGGAACCAAAAACTGACTTGAAAAGGAATCGTGGTTATGTACTATCCGGCATTTGAGACATTTAAAAAGTTGGCAGAGAAGGGAAACCTGATCCCCCTTTACCGAGAGATCATGGCCGACATGGAAACGGCCGTTTCGGCCCTCAGAAAACTCAGTTCCAGATCGCACGTCTTCCTTCTCGAAAGCGTAGAGGGGGGTGAAAAATGGGGACGCTATACCTTCCTCGGATCGGATCCACGCGTGATTTTCAGTATTCGGGGAGATGATGTTCTGATCCAGGAAAATGGAGAAATTCACCGCTGCAAGCACAGGGGGGATCCGCTGGCGTTTCTAAAGGAACTGCTCGGCAAATACCACCCTGTTCTCCTCCCGGGACTCCCCCGGTTTTATGGCGGTGCGGTGGGCTTTTTGGGTTATGAGATGGTCCGCTATTTTGAACGGCTCCCGGCCAGGGCCAAAGATGATCTGCAAACGGATGATGCCATCTTTCTGATCACCGATACGCTGATCATCTTTGACAATGTAAAGCACACGATAAAGGTGGTGGCCTGTGCCTTCACCGGGGGAAGAGGTAATCTCAGAAAGGTTTACGATGCCTGTACAGGAAAAATAGAGGAGATGATCTCCGTCCTAAATACCCCTCTAACAAAGAGAAAAAGTCCCCCGCAGGAAGAAAGGGAGATATCTTTTCTGTCCAATATGGCGCCGGAAGATTACAAGGCTATGGTCAGAAGGGCCAAGGAGTATATTGTTGCCGGTGATGTGATCCAGGTCGTCCTCTCCCAGCGGTTTCAAAAGGAAAATGGCATGGATACCGTTGACCTCTACCGTGCGCTTCGTTATGTCAACCCCTCTCCCTACCTGTTTTTCCTGAAACTTGACGATCTTGTCCTCATCGGTTCCTCGCCGGAGGTAATGGTCCGTCTTGAGGAAGGGGTCGTGGAATTGCGGCCCATCGCCGGGACGAGGAGAAGGGGAAAGAATGAACAGGAGGACAGGATGCTCTCCGATGAACTCCTCCATGATCCCAAGGAACGGGCGGAACATGTCATGCTCGTTGACCTGGGAAGGAACGACCTGGGAAGAATCGCCCGGATCGGCTCTGTTCAGGTCAATCAATTGATGGTCGTGGAAAGGTATTCCCATGTCATGCACCTCGTCTCCAATATCCAGGCCCAATTAGCGGATGGTAAAGATGCCTTCGACGTCCTGAAAGCGACCTTTCCGGCAGGTACCCTGACCGGCGCTCCGAAGATCAGGGCCATGGAAATCATACAGGAAATGGAGCCCTCCCGTAGAGGACCTTACGGAGGAGCCGTCGGCTATTTCAGCTTCACGGGGAATATGGATTTCTGTATCACCATCCGAACTATCGTGATCAAAGATGGAAAGATACTTATCCAGGCAGGCGCCGGCATCGTGGCAGACTCTGATCCCGACGCGGAATACCAGGAGACGGTCAATAAGGCCGAGGGGATGATACAGGCCGTTCGCCTGGCCGCTTCAGGGTTCGAGATAACACCGGAATAAAGTGGGGCAGAAAATAATATTGAGAAGGGTCAATACATTGTCCTTTGAGGGAAACAAAGAATGATCTTGATGATTGATAATTACGATTCCTTTACCTATAACCTTGTCCAATACATTGGTCAGTTGGGCGAGGAGGTGATCGTCTACCGAAACGATGAGATAGCTCTCGAAGATATCGAGGAATTAGCGCCGGAAGGCATATTCATTTCACCCGGTCCCTGCACCTCCCAGAAGGCAGGGATCAGCATTGACGTGATCAGGCGTTTTTATAAAACCATTCCCCTTCTGGGGGTATGTCTGGGACATCAGGCCATCGGCCATGCCTTTGGCGCCAACGTGGTCAGAGCGGCAAGGATCATGCACGGAAAGACCTCCCCGATCATCAATGACGGACGGACAATCTTCAGGGGTCTCCCCAATCCCTTCGCCGCCGGCCGCTACCACTCTCTGATCGTGGAGAGGGATTCCCTTCCCCCCTGTCTGGAAATCAGCGCCGAAACCGCAGAAGGGGAAATCATGGGGATCAGGCACCGGGAATATCCGGTAGAGGGAATTCAGTTCCACCCGGAATCGGTTCTTACGCCAAACGGAAAGAGAATTATCAAGAATTTTTTAGAGCTGATAAGATTCTGTTTTTAAAAATTTCTCTTCCCCGATCCTTAATCCTTTTTCTATGAACTCAAGAAGGGAGCCCTTTTCCTCGGGAAGTTTATATCCATCGTAGTCCTGTTTTAACAGATGGACGAGCTGTCCGGGGGCGTTCAAATAGGAGGGATTTCTGAAGTGGTCGAAGCAAATCCTGCTGGTTACATCCAGTCCTGCGATCAGTATTTTCATCTCTTCCAGACATTCATGGGGCGAGAGAAGCTCCAGCTCATTATTCATGTATACATCAAAGAGGGGTGTACCGGGTAAAGGGGTGAAGGGTCTCGACCGTATAAAATCAGGGTTAATTGCGTTTAGCACCCTGGCGGTATTTTCCGCATGTTGCCTGGACATAGCCCTCCCACCCAAACCGGGCATGATATATTCTGAAAGTTCCATACCAGCTTCCATGACCTTCCTTCCGGCAACGATATGTTCCTCCGCTGTTACCCCTTTTTTAACCTTCCATAGCAACTCATCATCTCCCGTCTCCAGTCCTATATGTAATCTCGTAAGACCAGCGCAAGACAGGTCTTTTAGATCCTCTTCTTTCTTTTTAAATATGGTCTTGGCCCTGGCATAGGAGGTTACCCGTTCCAGAGAGGGGAATTTTTCTCTCAAATACCGGATAATTTCAACCAGCCGGGGGGTAGGAATGATAGGGGTATCAGCATCCTGTAAAAAGGCCGTTCTTGCCCCCGAATGCAGCCAGTTGAAGACATTGATAAAACTATGGCTGTTGCCGAGCTGGGGCATCCGCCTGATAAGAGCAGTTCCTACCTGGGTGTTTATATCGCCGTTATAGCCCAACTCCCAGGATACATTTTTTATTTCATCGCAGAGAAGCCCTGCCGTATCAATATCGGCTTTAACTTCATCCACAGACCTCATCTGAAATTTTTCGTGATCGTACGGTCTGCCGTAACAGAAGGTGCATTGGTTCCAGGGACAGTTTCTGGTAACCCTTATCAAGAGGGAATAACTACCCCCTTCACTGGGGGGACGTATGGGCCCCATTTCAAACGAAAGTCCTACGAGTTTTCCGCTTCCACTATTTAAAGTATCCATGTCCATACTATCCGCTCTTCCAAAGATTTTCCTTCTCTATTTCCAGGAATTATATGTCCTCCAGTAAGTTCAGACACCCCCCTCTTTTACCATGATTTCTTTTAGTGAAAGAACGATCAGGGGAAGGATTTCCCCCGTATTCCCCTCGAGAAAGAGATCACACTGATCGCTGAGGGCGCTTTCCCGGGGATTGATCTCCACAAGCAGAGCGCCCCTTGATTTGGCTATGCCGGGGAGGGAGGCCGCCGGGTAAACCACGCCGGATGTCCCCAGAACCAGCATAAGATCGCAAGCCCCGGCCTCGGTCATTGCCTCATTCAGGTCCTGAACCGGCTCCCCAAACGCCACCGCATCCAAACGCGTATTTCCTCCACAGGGACAAGTTGGAAAATGAGAGCCCATCTCCTCGAAAGAGAATCGCTTCATCTTTGGGATAAATCTTTCAAAGGTCTCAAAAAACTTGTCCCGTTCCATTATCTTCTTTTTACCACACTCCAGACAGCGGAAGCGATAGATATTCCCATGCATCTCGAATACCCGGGAATTACCCGCCTCCCGATGAAGATTGTCAATGTTCTGAGTAATGACGGCTCTCAGATAACCCATCCTTTCAAGGTCAACCAGGGCGTGATGCCCTGGATTGGGTCTGGCCGCCCTGATGCCATTTAAAAAACCCATTAAAATCTGCGGCGCATCCTCGGGGTGTCTGGTCATTACCGCCACTATCCCCCCGGAACTTCCCTCCGGATATCTGTCCCACAGCCCGCCCGAATCCCGGTAAGTTGATATTCCGCTTTCAGCAGAAATGCCAGCCCCCGTTAATGCTACGATGTGTCGGCATCCAGAAACAATCCGGGCCGATTTTTCTATTATTTCCTGACTTACCATAATACCCCCTTCATCAGCTTTTCGTATTGTCAAAAGTTTTGCAGGTAACACCCTAAAACTCTTTGATTTTCAATATGTTGTTTCAAATTAGCTTGCCTCCCCCCTTTTATATCTTGTAGGGGAGGGGCTTGTCCCCTCCCTTACAATGGCATTGGATCAATATATCCACTATACTGATAACCTTGCCATCTCTCAACAAAGCCCCTTCGCACAGGGTTATTGAGTATATACTCCGCAATCCTTCTCAAATCTTCATCTTTGCGAATAACATGATCGTAAAAACTACGCTGTAATAAGCGACCAGAGTGACCATATCTCCATGATAATCTGGTTATCTGGCTACTTAATCCACCCATAAACCGTGTAATCGGAATACCCGATCCTATAGGGCTGGATAAAAGATGAATATGTTCAGGCATTAAACAAAAAACATATACTGCATGATTAACCCTTTCCCTCTCTTTCTTAATACATCCTACAACCTCTATATTAAAATCATGTCTAACACTGGAGGGGACAAGCCCCTCCCCTACATCTTTTGCCTAATGAACATAGGGTGATAAAGAAAACCGTATTGGCTTGGGCATAATCAAAATCCCTTAATCTGGCAGTTTTTCGTTTTGGACATCTGG
>MNZP01000148.1 GCA_001873675.1 Syntrophaceae bacterium CG2_30_49_12
CAGTCTGTCTATGTTTTCTACTACAGTTTCGTTAGTAGTGTTCGCACCGGAGCCGTTGGGCGCCCATGCGGCCTCGTAGGCATTTGTGGCGTTTATTAAAGCATCGACGTACAAATTGTCTATAACCATGCGGTTCTCCAACTAAAAGGATTTGGGTGTATTGGCTGAAAATCCACAACACTATTATTTTTATAACATAAATAGCGTGTTTTTTCAGTAAGTGCCATTAATCAGCTCGCAGCGGACGCCTATACTTTTACAGGAGCCGGCCATGGAAATTAAAAAAATAAGCGATGATTCAGCAGATATCATACGCGACATAAGGGGGCAGATATCCGCAGTTATAGGCAACATGGATAGTTATATAAACTTTTTGTTCGAGTCAAATAACATAGATAAAAACAAGTATGCCTTTAGCGAAGGCAAGATGGCGTTTGTGCCGATCAATGAGGTTGAAAGAACGTGCAGGTCGAAACGTGGCTTTTACTTTGCCGTAAAGGGGAAGTGATGGCGGATACGCCGAAAATAGATAACGTTAGAGCAAAAACGTCTCCACTGTTTGACCAGCAGGCATACCTGCTGTCGTGGCTTTATGGCCAGAAAAGAACTGATAAGATAGGCCTGTTAATAGCAATGCGCAGGAATGGCGGAGAGCTAAATACAAATAAAAGCTTTGTGATACCGGTCCCGGTGCAGATATTAAACGTAAGCCAGGATATACGCGTTCAACTTCACCTGCTCAGGAGGGGTATGGGTATAGGTTATAATGGGATGAACCCCATACAAATCTCATTTGCGTGCAGGCAGCCGATGTATCAGAACATGAATGCGTTATATTCGTTTTATGAAGCGCTGGAAGAGGTCTTTGGCGACGAGGGCCAGGGATATGTCAATTATCTGTTTGCGCTTAATCTGGACCATATAACAATGGCCGGCTATATAACAAATTACTCTATATCCGCAGACGATCCGAATGTCTTTAATTTAAATATAAACATGATTATATCTTCATTTATGGTCAGGGGCGCTTCTTATACTCCGCAGCAAACGCAGAGTGATGGCGGCAAGGCAGGCGAGGTATCTGCAGGATCCAAGACAACCGTAACCGCAACTGTTATAAACCACAAGATCAAGACGTACCTGTCCACGGAGACGGAGCAGGTTCACAGCGCCGACAACCCGGTAAACGTAAACAAGGCGGATGTTACAAGTGAGGTCCCGGTCCCGGTTGGGCGGCCAAATTGACAACTACCAATACGGCATCGTATAACCAGGACGTTATAGCTCCGGTATCAAGTGACTGGAGCGTGGCTGTTAATGGGGTAAAGTTTCCTGCTGTGTCTGGAAATTTATCGTTTGTGACAGGGCAGCCGTCAACTTTTGTTTTTTCTCTTCCATACCACCCCACCGTACAGTCCCTCCCGTACGGAAGTTTTGTAGAGTTAAGCGTAATGTATGACGGTGTGTGGTATGAGTATTGGGAAGGTATGATAGCAAGGGTTACGTATAACTCTGTTCTTGAAGGAGACATGGCTACCGTAAGTGCCGTTGACTATTGGGGTTATATGGCGCAGACAAGCCTGGTTCCGCCAGAGTTCGGGTCGCAGTTCATTTTTAATATTCCTCCCAATCCGGATGGGCTACAGGATCTCTGGTATACAATATGTGATCAAATTCAGGAATCTGCGGAGCAATACTCGGTGCCATCTGTGTATCGCGAATTGTATGAATGGGTCAGGAATGGCGTAATATTCACACAGGGCGCCTCAGATCTGTTTAGTTCAATGGTGGCGGTAAAAGACCCAAGTGGAGCATTAAGTCAAACCGAGACTATTTCCGTGCTTATGGGTGGCGCACTAGAGTCCAGATTGTCCAAGATTCACAACCATTGGGAAGCCCTGAGCGCTCTTGCGTCGGTGTTTGGGTTTGAGCTTGTCCCGCACCAACTTGTATCATACGGGAAGAACTGGGCAACACGATCGGCGTCATTATCTGTGCTGGCTCCTGGGTACTATGAGACCGACGCCAAGCATGGGGCTGCTACTGGCACAAACAACAATGTATTTATGGTCAACAGGGCCCTTGTGCACAAAGAATTTCTTCCCAAGACAAGATATATGTCTTTTGTGAACGTTAACAATCAAGCCGTATTTAACCAGATAGTGGGTCCATCGACCATTACAGGTCACTATTTTGGGTCTAACAAGTGGATGATAACCGGCAAAAACGAGATACTGGGGCCACACGGCAAGCTTGAAGAAAAGATAGGCATCCGCCCTATGAAAATACAGAACAGGTCGATGCTTGCCGGCCAAAAGGCGCTGGAAACTTTTGTGTCAAACAACGATATTTCACTCGTAAACACAAAACATCCAGAGATAATACCATATATAAGGTCAATGGATATAATGTTTTATATGGAAATGTCGCAAAACAATATATTTTCATTTAAATATCTGTTCAGTCCGTATTCAGTTCCCGGGTATTCGGCAAGTGTCTGTAGCAGGATATCGCCTGTACGCGGTTATTTTGAGCCGGACGGGATTGGGATATTATCTTCGGTCACACATACTTTTGGGCCGGAGTTTGACACAACGGTTACAATTTCAAACTATTCCATAAATGACGACATGACGCTTGCCGGCGAACTGGTTGTATCAGACCTGGCGGCTGTGCCGGAACATTTAGAGCTTGCGTCTGTCCCAAACGGGTTTGTGTCACACGTCGTGTCTGGAGAAGACTCTGCTGTTACAAACGATATTCAGAAAAACATAAAAGAAATGTACCACTTGTGAGGTTGCCATGACAATATATAGCGAAGAAGAGGCAAGAGGATCAATTATTAAATACAAAAAGAGCGGGAAAATTGATGACCTTACCCCGGCTATAACATATCTATCTCCGCTTATTAAACAAAGAGCTGCGCAATTTAGGAATGTTGAAATACCTCAATATGTTTTAATATCAAAGGGTCAGGAATATATAGTCGACAACATACATAAGTACGACCCCGAGAGGGCATCTCTTAATACGTTTGCCTACAACAACTTAAAGCAATTGAGAAGATATGTTATCGCCAGGCAGAACACTGCAAGGATTCCAGAACATAAAGCCATGTATATTGGTCAGTTCCACTCGGCGCAGCGGCGCCTGAAGGAGCAGCTGGAGCGCGACCCGGCCCCGTCTGAGCTTGCCGATGAGCTTGGGTGGTCCACCGGCAGGGTTGACAAGCTCATGAGGGCGCAGCGCGGGAGCCGCATATCTGATGAGGAAACACAGAAATTTCTTCCGCAGTTTAATCCGATAGAAGACAAAGTACATATTATATATTACTCTCTATCCCCGGAAGAGCAGGTAGTGTTTGATTACCTCACAGGAGCGCACGGGCGGCCAAAACTTAAACTTAAACAAATAGCTAAAAAAATGAACAGAACATATTCGAGCACATATAAAATCAAGCAAAGTTTAATGGAAAAGTTGAAGAAGACCTGATGTCAAATACGCTGAACACCGCTTCGCTTCCGTCGGCGTCACAGCAGAAAAAGCTCATTGAAGAGCTTAACCAGTGCCTGAGATTGTGCTCATTTGACGCAGACAACGGCAAGGCCGTTGTTGCGAAATCGCTTGATACATCCGGCAGGGCAGTGGACGTTATAATGTCTCCTGCCGGGAACAAGTCGTCTACGATGTCAGTGTCTGGATCTGATTCGGCTGTCCTTTCGTCGCTAATGCTGATCATCCCTGGCATTCTGGACGACGTTGTTGAGGCCGCAATGTCTGAGGCAAAATCATCCATCGAGGCGTTGTCGGATGAGGTATCCAGTCTGTCAGATGACATGGAAGAAGCCAAGGCGGACATCGCCAATCTAGGTGATGAAGACAGGGAACAGTTGTGTTCTTCTGAGTTTAAGCCGTTAATAGACGCGGTCCACAAGGCAGAACTTATGCTGGTCAGGGCCGAATCCGATATAAGGTCTGGCGAATATAACAGTTCGATTATAGACATGGCCGTGCAATACCTGAGGGCGGCGGAGGACGCGCTTAAGCTCTCGGCTCCGTCAACCCTGATACTTGTCAGCAATAAGCTTCAGAGCCTCAGGGACAATGGGTATATAGTGTTTAATAAACTGTACAGCGCTTCGGATAAACTGGCCGCAATCGCGTCGCAAAACCTGTTTAATGTTGCCGCGTCTATTTTAGACGCTACGCCTATAGTAACACAGACTTTGATATCTTCAAGAAAGGACCTGGCGTCCGCTTATGAGTATATAAAAACACAGCTGCTAACGGCATCGTCTGGCGCCATTCCCGGCAAAAAGATTGTTGCCCTTGGCAGAATACGCGACATAAGAGAAGCCATAGAATATGTCGTAAACCAGTACAGGGACTACATAAACCCCGTGTCCGGCACTTTCTTAAAAAGGACACGCAACGGCGCATTGTTGTCTACAATATTGGTAAAGACGGCTCAGACATTTGATGTTGTCCCTGAAGACGTAAACATAATAGTTAATAAAGCAATAGCCAGGCTTCATAAGTCGATGTGGTCCGCGCAGGCCCGGGCAGATGAGGCTTTTGACGTTGCGATGGACGCTCTGTCAGACGTCACGCGTAAATGCAACAAGGCGATAGGGTATATAAACCAATACGGCCCGGAAGTCACCAGGTCGGCCGAGCTGCTGGGAAACCTGCTTAAAGGAGACTTCGATTCCGTCGGCGACCTTGCGCTTAACATATTGTCTATAACTGGTGGGTCCGGCAAATCTGCAAGAATAAACGTAACCGACGATATTCGGTTTAGCGTCGGGGCGGGAGAGTTTGCAAATTTTGTCAAGAGGCTTCTCGGCTCGTCCGGCAACGACATAAGCGATTATTTACAGAAAACATCTGAATCTTCGCTGAGAAATGCCGTTACGTCCGTGTCGAGAATGCCGTCGAGGTGATACAATTTAATGGAGGATTACCGTGTCCAACGATCTTCAAATATTCAAAGGTAATACGATACCGCTGACAGTTAAGGTATATTATAAAAACGACATAAATGTGTCTGATTTTACCAAAACCGTGAACCTGACCGGTTCAACGGTTGCGTTTGTTATTAAAGATGGTCTGTCCGGAACGCAGTATTTATCAAAGAGTATGACCGTACAGAGCCAGAGCGCCCACAGGGGATATCTGACTACCACGTTAACGTCCGGCGACACCGATATAGCCGCCGGAACATACACATATGAAATTACAATCAACATGGGTGGAAGTCCGGAAGAGATTTATACCGTGGTACAGGACTCGATAGTGATAAGGGAAAGAATATAACTTGGCCAACACATACGACATATCGCTATACACTCACGACGCAAGACTTATAGACCAGAGCGTTTCGCTGTCGCTCGATTTTCCTGCGTCCGGGCCCAAAAAGGTAAGCGGACTTGACAAACTGCTGCAAATGGTTATAAAGAACCTTATTGACAAACTTGGGTCAGCGCAGTACGATACAAGTATGGGCACAGATTTTACCGATACAATATTCAGGACGTATGAAGAAGGCGAGGCCTACGCCGTTACTTCCACAGCCATGCAGTTGGTGCAGGAAAAAATGAAATCGGAGAACGAATACGTTGATAATGACGACGAAAAACTGGACAGGATAGTGCTGGAGGATATAAAAAAGTCAACTTCAGGGAACGGTTGGGAAATGTCCATACGCATGTATGCTGTTTCCGGCAATAGCGCGGAGTATTTGTATAAGTTTTCGCAATAAGGGACTACCGTATGTATATATGTGGCAATTTTGTTACTATAGTAGACGCCAGGTCAGAACCCGGAGATGAAAAATCGAATGGTTTTTATATAAACGTTAACAAGAATTTTATTGAAAACCGCTTCGCTGATGGGAATTCCGAAGACTGGATTGCGGCTGTTATGTTCGACACAATTATGTGCCTTGATATGTCAGATGATTTTTATAAACAAAACGATTACGAAAAAGCATATATACTGGCCGTTCTCTGCAGCGTGCCGGGTCGTGGTCAGATTGTTCCGTGTTGGCCTACTCAGCACCACCGCACGATGCACACATATACTCGCTTTCTCGGCGGTATCTAAGGTTTACGCTAGAGTATTTGTATTGCGGCGGACTTAAGGCGACACACTTAACAAACATTGTGTGGCTGTTGTCGTAATCGCTTGGGTAATTTATCTCTACATGACAGCACTTATGTTTTCCTCCCGATATCAAGCATACGGAATTGGCCGTACAAACGCTTTTAGACTCTCTGTTCATTTCTATATTGTTTATTATCGACGACCTCTCGGCATCGTATATATACACATTTTTCTCCTTCGCTAATAGCATAACACATATTTTGTCAACGCTACACAAGACGAGCAGAGACAATTTTTACACACATAATAATATAATTTGTCCGCAACTTCGTCGTTATTCTTATTATGTGTAATTTTGATTATAGAGCATTCTTCACGTAATAATTTCCCGTATTTGTTTTTACGGAACATCGAAGTAACGTTGGCGCGTTTCGGGCCAGGATTATATATATACGCGGATAGGCAACGTGCGGATTCTTGATATACATGCACTCACGCCGCCACTCCAATAAAAGTTTAATGTGTTGGTTTCTGCTTTTCCCTGTGTATATAAACATATTAGTATTTCCACCCTCCCGTTGGCAATACGTCTGCCATTATTGGGCACTGATATCCGTGCATGAATACACCGGACAGGCTTTCCCATCCACCAATACATCCATATCTAACCCACAGCCGCTTCGTGTGAAAACGACGTGTCTTCCCTATCGTTTTTGGCATATATATAGGACCCATGTCATGGCTGATCGGCACGGACACCGCGCACTTTAGTCCGCGGATGAAGTGCCGCTCCTTTCTTTCTGTTTGTATGCAGCAAAGTTATATATTCTCTGTTTTTTACATGATTGTATATAAACATAATTGGCTCCGTTCCGCTTTTATTATAGCATAAAATGGGTTGTTTTTGCCAATAACGATATGCTTGTTCTGCCCGGCAAAGTTATAATTTTTTGAGAGACAAGGAGAAACTATGTCCGCTACGCTCGAATATCTTATTCAGCAATTAAAGGAATTAAACCCATATCTCGACACAAGGGTCGGTACCGGAGCAAGGGATATAATAATAGGTCCGATGTCAAACATATTGTCTGATTTGAAGTCTGACGTGGACAACCTGCTGGACGACTGGACCGCAACCGATGCCGATTCCGTATCGGAAGATATAATGGACCAGATAGCGTCAGTGTATATGGTCGGCAGGGACGATGGGTCCAACGCAACCGTAACGGTAAGGTTGTACTTCTCTACGCCAACGGATTTTTCAGTACGAGCGTCTGACGCATTCACTACAGGAGACGGACTTATATTTTACCCGGAGGAAGGCATAGCCGTATCGGCCAATGCTTTAACCTATGATTCTGCAACCAGTTACTACTATTATGATATTTCGTGCGAGGCGGAAAGCGTAGGGTCAGAATATGTTGTGGCCGCAGATATGATAGTAAGCGGCCCGTCTCTGTCGAATCTGGCATATATTACAAATCCAGGCGCAGCCAGCGGAGGGACCTCAAGGCAGACAAACGCAGAACTTCTTGAGACAATTCAAAATTCCATATCTGGGCAGAGCATGGAAACGGTTTCCGGAATCAATTCGATTATAGACAACAACTTTTCCGGGGTTAATTCATATTATGTGGCGGGTTTTGGCGATTTGCTGATGGAGAGAGATGTACAGGCAATACCGTGCAGGCTTGCAAACTATGTGTCATGGCGGTCTGCCGTTATAAATAACGTAACAACAATTACAGATGCAACGTTTTTTTCACAGGTGTCGCTTGATGACGTTACCACACTTTACTCGGGCAAGGTTTTAGTAAAGGTTGGCACTATTACAAACACTTATGATGTTTTATCCGTTACGGTATCCGGCGATTCTCTTACGGTAGTGCTGGATACAACGTCGCTTCCGCTTCCGGTTGGGTCAACCTGCCAATATATAATTTACGGTCATTCGTATTACAAAGTGCACAGGGGCAACAAAATAGACATTTGGGCCTCAGGAACAGAGCTGACAAGCTATTTTGTTATAGATGATGCGGAATCATCCAACCTCATATCTTCATCCAACGACAATATAGTTGATATAAACGGATCTGCTGCCACGCTTTATTTCCCAATGACAATAACAAGGGTTGTCGCACTGGACCCGTTTACGTATTCTGAACTGGCCACCGGCAACATGGCATTGGGGTCAGATTTTTCCATAACGTCCACAGATCTAGGTGTGAGGGGGTCTACCACGGAGGACGGAAAGATTACGATAAACATACTCGATTCGAGCTGGACCGGCTTGCCGGTTAAGGTTGAATATTCATACGATTCGGATATTATTTCCATACAAGACTATATAAACGACAACAGCTTAAGGTCTCCGGCCGTAGACGTTCTCGCCAGGAAGATGTATAACGTATACGTAGACGCCAGCGTTGTTGTGCCAAAGGGTCCGCTTGGGAGACCACTGATACAGTCGTCTGCGATAGAGAGTTTCATGGGAGATTATTTTAATTACAACAAGGGTCCATTCGGGATATCCGGCACTTTTTCGTTTTGGGATATGTGGAACAGTTTTGTGAGCCGGCTAACCAGGGCGGCAACGTCAATAGACCTTACATTTTCAGTTGTCGACCTGGACGGTAACGAAGCAGTGTACACCACAGATAACACTAATCCGCAGGCAATCAGCATTAACAACAACTGTATGTATTACATAAGAACGATTTCCGTGTCATAGGAGACAGCATGTATTGGGAATACCTGGGATCCTTTTGGAATGATTTCGGCGACAGGGAAACGATAGAAAACCTCTGGACCACGTTTCAGCCTTACGTAGACAGCGTTGCCAGTTACGTTGATTCGGTTACGTCGATGCTTGGCGCAAGCGCGTCGGTGTATTCGTCAAAAATGAAGTATGTGCACGAAACGGTGGATGGAACGTATATAAACATCGACATAAAAACAGATCATGGTCACGGCACGCACGAAGAGCTTTACACATCAAACAACGTAGACATAAGCGATGCAACCGCGTCTTCAGTTGAGGCGGTGTATATAAATGGCCAGCGCATACCCAGGTCGTCAACATATTATTCAGTGTCCGCCATAACTGGTGGAATCAGGGTAAGTCTTGCCGGAACCGGCTATTCGGTATCGGACAGTATATGTGTTCATTACATAACAACCGGTACCGGCCTTCATGCCCATTTGCTGAAATCTTTTGACATATGGTCAGACGCAACAACGATAACAGCCGGCACGGACAATGTTACAGCAGTTTTTGTTAATGGAATACTGTATCCTGAGGCGTCATGGTCCGTACTGGCGGGTGTTGTTACGTTATCTGACGCGGTTGGGTACGGAGACGTTGTGCATGTTTTTACATATTCGACGGCTGATTCGGTTAATCATTACCATGAATATTTAAATTCTGATTACGCAAGCCTTACCGTAAAAGTTTCCGCCCACTTCCCAGCAACAGCCAGGCCGTTTATTAATGGAGTAATGTCAAACTGCGACGCAAACGTATATGGAGAGCCTCCGCTTGATTATTACGTAATATTCAGCGAAAGCTTTGAGGGCGGATATTATGTGGGCGACCTTATAGTATCCGGTACGGCAAAATACAAGTCAAAATTGTCTACCGGCAACATAGTTTACATAAGCGGCGGGTCTGATGCCGTATATGATGCAAATAAATCATATGAAATAACAGGTTATACGGTCAGAGATGGATCCGATACATGGATATACCACGACGACGAAATAACGGCAGATCTATACTGCGATGAAGTGTGGTATGACAACTCTATCCCATATCTTCTTTTTGGAAATAAAATAGATTTTAATTATGATTATGTTGACGCAAATTACGCCAGAACGCTTAAGGCTTTGATGGCTTACAGGTACAGGCCGAAGACGTATGACATGAACAACAGGCTGTATTGTGCGATATTTAACATTCCGTTAAACCTTGTATCAAACGATATAGTGTCAGATATATCCGAAAACGACAACGGCCAGACAATCATTGAAATGTCCAGCGGAGCGGAATACAATGTCATGTATAGTTTGCCTGTTGTTGCAATAGGCGATACGCTCGACCTTCTCGATGTTTTATGCGATGCTGTAGACATAGACGGATTTAATGCTGTGATACATCACGAGTATGATTCACATGCGTCGTTTGACGTTATAAAAAATGCCGTTGCGTCTCCGTCGGCAATCAGGAAAATACCGAGTGCGTTATATGATGTCGGCGGCATAGATATTTATGACACAACATGGGGATGGCCGATGGATGGGCCATATTTGTTTGATTGACGGGACTTAAAAGACGCGGCCGGCTTTCGCCGGCCATAGTCTTTGGCTGCTGCG
>MNZP01000168.1 GCA_001873675.1 Syntrophaceae bacterium CG2_30_49_12
CCTCATTACGCCCAACAAAACCCATACCTTCATTTGTCGTGGCCTTGATATTGACACTCGCTACGGGAATGTTTAATGTACCGGCAATATTTATCGCCATTTCGTGGATATACCCTTGCAACTTCGGCCTTTCGAGAACAACTGTCGAGTCCACATTATTTACCGCATAACCCTTTTTTTCTGCCAAATCTCCCACCTGGGAGAGGAGTTTCAGGCTGGACATGTCCCTGTAAGCGGGATCCGTATCGGGGAAATGTCTGCCAATATCACCCTCACCAAGCGCCCCAAGGATGGCATCACATATGGCGTGGACAAGGACGTCGGCGTCGGAATGGCCCAGCAGTCCCTCTTCACAAGGCATCTCTACCCCCCCCAGGACAAACCTTCTCCCGGCAACCAATCTATGACTATCATAACCAAAACCTATCCTCATCTCTTACCCCTTACCATTTACGCTCGTCCTTCGTCTGTGGAGAAGAACTTCCCCCCAGACAAGGTCATTCCTTGTTGTAATCTTGATATTATCATCGGAACCGGGAATCATCCTCACCCTTATTCCTATCCTTTCAACAAGGGCGGCATCGTCGGTGCCATAAAAATGATCTTCATAGGCCATTTGATATGCCTTTTTGATAACCTGCCTTTCAAATGCCTGGGGGGTCTGCGTCAGCCATAAGCTGTCCCGGTTGAGCGTTTCCCTGACCCATCCCCCGGCATCAACCGTCTTTACTGTATCCCTAACAGGGACACCGAACGTTACCGCTTTCTCTTTCAATGCCCCGAGAACTACCTGATGGATCAGCTCCTCCGAAATAAACGGTCTGACACCATCATGGATAACAACAATACTATGGTCACTCCCTACGGCATCGAGGCCATTCTTCACAGAGTCCTGCCTTTGTCTGCCTCCTGCCACTATCTTGCTGACCTTCGAGAGCTTATAACTTTCAATGATCATTTGCTGCACATACCGGATATCCTCGGGAGGAACGACGAGAAATATATCGTCAACCACCGATGACCCCTGAAACATCATTAAAGTATGGACCAGGAGGGGGACTCCCTGTAAGGAAAGATACTGTTTGGCAAGATTTTCCCCCATCCGCTTTCCTGAACCACCGGCAGGGATAATCGCCACTGTTTTCATCGTCATCATCCTTAATAAACACGAAAGCCCGGAATTCTTTAAGTCTTCTTCCGGGCTTTATGCGATAACTATTGCCTATAATTTAACACGGGAGATTTTTTTTCCAGAGCAACATCCTTCAGCTCTGAAAATATCATTCTTCCTGCCGTCGTCTGGAGTACGCTGGTTACCAGAATCTCCACATTTGCCCCCTGGTATTTCTGTCCATCATCAACAACAATCATCGTTCCATCATCCAGATAGGCTACACCTTGCCCCGGTTCCTTGCCCTCTTTGATAATTTTCACTGTCATCACTTCACCGGGCAATACCACGGGTTTCAGGGCATTGGCAAGTTCGTTGACACTCAAGATTTTTACACCCTGCAACTCGGCAACTTTGTTCAAGTTATAATCATTGGTAATAATTTTACCATCCCTTTCCTTTGCCAGGGCCACGAGTTTCGCATCAACGCCTTTGATTCTGGGAAAATCCTGCTCAGCAACCTCAATACTGACACCGCTACTCTTCTGCATGCGGTTCAGGATATCGAGTCCTCTTCTACCCCGGGAACGTTTCATGGCATCGGAAGAATCGGCAATATGCTGTAATTCATCAAGTACAAATCGAGGAACTACCAACTTGCCCTCAATAAAACCGGTATCACAAATGTCTGCGATCCTGCCATCAATGATGACACTTGTATCAAGGAGTTTGCAATCACCACTTTCCCTGGTCGAGCCAAAACCAAAGACAGGAAACTCCTCCATTTTCTTCGATCCGACAACGAGGCCAAGATAGCCCATAATACCAGTCAACAGGGCGTATATCCAGGGAACAACCTGCTGCCTTTCCATGATATTGCTTACAAAACTAAGACCATAGGCCAATAGAAAAGCAATGAACAGGCCAACGATTACTCCCACTACCCCTCCGAATATAGTCCTGAGGGATATTTTTCTTATAGCCTGCTCAATCTGGATAACAAATAGGGCAATCAAAAGTCCTGAAAATAATCCCACCAGCGATCGCGGGAATCCATAATAGCTGAACGCGATAAAGTAACCACTCACAGAACATGATAAAATTAAAAGAAACCTGACAATCAATTAAAATCACCTCCTTTCCTTGTTATAATAACTTTCCTTCTACATATAATAATAGCCCACATCATAAATGCTTACTGCACGGCAAACAAAATTTTAAGGTCCTGTTCAATCTTGGCCTCTTCAGAATTGCTCGCAACAGATATCTCCTTGATTAACAAGCTTTTTGCCGTGTCCATCATCTTCCTCTCCCCAAAGGATAGATCTTTATCACTTTTCAATATAAAGAGATCCCGCAGGACCCTTGCAATTTCAAATATTGAACCTGTTTTGATCCTGTCAAGGTATTCCTTGTATCGTTTGTTCCAGGTTTGTTTATAAACGGTAACATCCTTGTTCCTTAATATCGCATAAACTTTGGGAATTTCTTCTTCCATGATGACTTCTCTGAGTCCTACAGATTCTGCACTACTTATGGGAATCATTATCTTCATACTGTTGCTCAAGATCCTAATAATGTAAAATAACTGTTTTTCATTTATAACCTCTTTCTCTTCTATGGCCTCAATCACACCTACACCCTGTGCCGGATAAACGATTAATCCCCCTGTCTTAAACATTTCAGATCCCCTTTTCATTTTAATTACCATAACTTATCACATTTTGCCACAACAAGCAAGATAATTATATTGTTAAAAGTATGGAAGTTATATAAACTTCTCTTTCAAATTCCTAAGATTCGGGGAGGGGAACAAAAATGGTAAACAAGGCGATCTTGGTAGGCAGGCTGGGAGGTGATCCCGTGGTCAGATATACCCCCGATGGGGCAATGGTGACCAATTTCAATCTGGCAACGGACGAACAGCGAAAAGATAAGAGTGGTGAAAGGGTGCAGAGGACGGAATGGCACCGTATCGTAACCTTCGGAAAACTGGCGGAGATATGCAGCAACTACCTTTCCAAAGGGAGACTGGTCTTCATTGAAGGGAGGATCCAAACGCGATCATGGGAAGATAAGGAAGGCAACAAACGCTCTACAACGGAGATCATTGCCGCAAACATGCAAATGCTGGAACCGAAAGGACAGGCAAAGGTCCCGGATACAGCAGCAGATGATTCCCTTTCTCCATCTTCCGGTTTAGAACCCTTACCTGAAGACGATGTCCCCTTTTAGCAATAGTCATAAGTCGTACGTCATAAGTCATAAGTCAGACGTACGACGTAAGACATACGACGGGGGGACCGGCATTATTTCGGTTCTATTTTTCTGGCCTCTGGTGTTACGTTTATTTCGTCCGGTTCATGGGTGGCTCTCTTAAAATTTTTGATGCCTTTGCCAATGGCGCCGCCGATCTCCGGTAGCTTTCCCGCTCCGAAGATGATCAGAATAATCACCAGAATAACCAGTAACTCGGGCATACCTAAACTTCCAAACATACTTTTATGACCTCCTCTTGCCGAGACTTACGGTAACTTCAAATGGACAACCTGTCCTGGTTTTCCTAAGCTTGACAGGGGGCTCCCCTGAAACTTGACATTGACGCCCCCTGCATTGCCAATATCAATAACAAAAGAAGGGGCTCTACGTTCTATCTTTTTACCCGGCTGGAGTAAGACTTCGTAGGGTGAATTTTGTCCTTCCCCGATCCTTAACCATGTCAGCTCTTTTGCTTCTATGCTTAAATGATAAGATGCCTCTGCGCTTGCTTGAGCGGCAACTTCACTCTTGGCCTGCATTTGCGGATTGGTTGCCTCGGCAGGTTTTACGTCAGGTGTAAAGGGGACAGCCTTACTGCTCTGGTGTTGGGGGATATTTACGCCGGTTTTATAATATGAGGATATAAAAAAAATGACAATGCCAGCCATAATGATAAGAGAGAAGATTAAAAAAGGTTTCTTATAGTAGGTAGTTATAGGTGGTTTTTCAACCTCTTCTTTTTCGTAAGGGGCTTTTAGTGTTTTCAGATATCTTTCGTAATGGTCAAGGATCTTTTTACTGTCATCACCTATGATCTGTGCATACTTTTTGATAAAAGCCTTCGTATAGACAGGGGGAGGAAGTAAGTGAAAGTCCCCGTTTTCAATAGCTTCAAGGTTATCAGGGCTTATTCTGGTGATCTGAAATAAATCATTTAAGGCAATCCCCCTGGATTCTCTGAGGGCTTTTAAATCTGAACAGACGCGTTTTAAATCCTCATCCGGTTCTTTCGGAGGCGGTATGTTTATATTTTTTGTCATCATTAATCGTTCAATTTTATAAAAATTAGTATTTTTAATGTTATCACTAATCTTAATACCATGCAATAAAAAAATACCATTACTTCCTGAGAGCTTACAGCCACCGGATCTTAATTTACCCCCTTGACACGCAGATATCTTTATTTTATATCTCGCTTTCACACCATATTTATAGGAGGAAAGTAATGGCTGGTTTTGGTTTTACGGAAGAACAGGAGATGTTTCGGGAAACTGTGCAACGCTTCGCCCGGCGGGAAATTGCTCCAGGGGCAAAGGAGCGGGCAAAGAAGGCGGAGCGCCCGCTGGAATTGATAAAGAAAGCCGCCGACCAGGGACTGGTGGGATTGGCCGTTCCCCAGAAATTTGGAGGTAGCGAGGCAGATTGGGTCACTGTTGGTATCGCTGTTGAGGAAATGTCGAAGGCCGATTTTGGTCTTGGCATGCTGCCGGTACTGCCGGGACTGTTTTCCATACTTCTTACCCGCTACTGTTCAGAGGAGATGCAGCAGAGATACCTTCCCGCTATGGCTCGGGGGGAGTGTTCCGGTTGTTTTGCGATAACCGAGGCTGATTGTGGTTCGGATGTAGCTGCCATAAGGACAAAGGCTGTAAGAGATGGAGATCATTATATCATCAATGGCGAAAAAACCGGCGTCAGCGGCGGTATGGATGCCCATATCGCCGTGGCCCCGATCAAGACTAACCCTCAGGCTGGAGCTAAGGGGATTAGCATGTTCGTTCTTCCCCTTGACCTTCCCGGTGTAAGCAGGTCTCGAATTCCGGACATGGGTTTTAATCAGATAAGCCGGGGTACATTATTTCTGGATAATGTGCGCCTACCGGTAGAGTATCGTATTAGCGAAGAGGGCAAGGGTTTCTACTTAATAATGGGGCAATTTGAAGTTTTGCGGGTCTTTCTGTCAATAGCGGCTTTAGGACTTGCGCAGGCTTCTCTTACGGAGGCGATTGAGTATGCAAAAATACGCAAAGCTTTTGATCGCCCGATAGTGCAGTTTGAAGGGGTCTCTTTCAAAATTGCGGAGCATGCCACGTGGATTGAAGCGGCGAGGTTACTCTGCTATCGAACCCTCTATCTGGCCGATCAGGGCCTTGAACACAACAAAGAATCAGCAATGTGTAAATGGTTCTGTCCCGTGGTGGCTGTCAATGCCATTCATGATTCCCTGCTTATTCATGGGCATGTGGGTTACAGCGAGGAGCATCCCGTTGAGCAACGCCTGCGAGACGCTATTGGTTTTGAGATGGCCGACGGAACGGCGAATATAATGAAGATCATCATCAGCCGACAACTTGTGGGAAGGGAGTTTCTTCCCAGTAACAGGTGATAGATTCTTACTCGAAAATGAAGGAGGTGTAAATATGTATTCCGAAGTAGTCATGGATCACTTCAAAAATCCGAGAAATGTAGGAAAAATGGAGGATGCGGACGGAATAGGGGAGGTCGGTAATCCTATCTGCGGCGATATGATGACTATTTACATTAAGGTCAAAGATGATCGTATTGACGATATCAAGTTCTTGACTTTTGGCTGTGCGGCTGCCATTGCCGTCTCCAGCATGCTTACAGAAATGGCGCGGGGAAAGACCCTGGCGGAGGCCAAAAAGATCACCAACAAATCGGTGGCTGAGGCCCTGGAGGGCCTCCCGAAAAACAAGCTCCATTGCTCGAATCTGGGAGCGGATGCCCTTCACCTTGCCGTAAAGGATTATGAAGATAGAAAGGCGGGTAAAGTCAAATCTCCGCAAAAAAGCGAGGACAAGCATGAGCATACCGAGGGGGCTACATGCAAGTGTCCCTACTGTGATGCGGACCGGGATGCCGGGTTGGAGTTCTGTACGCATTGTGGCCAGGAGATAAAGGGCAAAGAGACAGTCCACTGAGGCACGTCTCAACGGTAGGAGAGGAGGATTCGTAATGAAGATAGTAAACCTGGATTACATATCGGGCAACCCCATGTTGCCGGAGGTTCAGGAAGCCATGATCGAGGCTATCAGGAAAAACTATGGTAACCCCTCCAGTTCCCACAGGTTAGGTGACCAGGCAACGGAAGCGCTGGAGCTGTCCCGGGAAAAGGTAGCCAGGCTGATTAATTGCGTATCACCGGAAGAGATAGTTTTCACTTCCTGCGGAACTGAGTCCATCAACCATGCCATAAGGGGGGTGGCCTTTGCTATGGCAGATAAAGGAAAGCATATAGTCACCTCCAACATCGAACATAACGCCGCTTTAAAGAGCCTGAAAAGGTTATTAAAGATGAACTGGAGGGTAGCCTCAGTCTCTGTAGATGAATACGGGATGGTAAATCCTGATGACGTGGCAAAGGCGATTACGGATAAAACCATTCTGGTGACAGTCATGCATAGCAACAATGAGGTCGGCACGATCCAGCCGATAAAGGAAATAGCATGTATCACCCGGGAGAAGAAGATACCTTTCCACTGCGATGCGGTAGCCTCTGTAGGGGTTGTACCGGTTGATGTCCAGGATATGGATGTAGATTTGCTGAGTTTTTCCGCCAATCAGTTTAATGGACCGCCGGGTGTGGGAGGCCTCTATATCCGTAAAGGCACGAACATCTCTCCCTTACTTGATGGCGGAGGCCAGGAAAACAACAGGAGGGCAGGGACGGAGAATCTGATCGGTATTATCGGGATGGGTGTGGCTGCCGAGATTGCCCATCGAGAGATGAAGTTTCGCATAGAACATGCGAAAAAATTGAAGGAAAGACTGATAAAAGGGTTGAGGGAAAACGTTTCCGACATTATCATCAACGGTCACCCGGAACTCTCTCTGCCCAATCTCGTTTCCGTATCGGTAAAGTACATTGAAGGGGAAAGCATCGTCCTTATGCTGGATGAGGACAATATCGCTGTTTCCACCAGGTCGGCCTGTGCTTCGGGAGCCCTGAGGGCCTCACACGTGCTTCTTTCCATTGGCAGGGAATATGCCGATGCCCAGGGTACACTCGTCATAAGCTTCGGCCGGGACACTACAGAGGCGGAAATTGACCGCTTCCTTGAGGTGCTGAAAAAGGCGGTTGGTTTCCTGAGAAATATGTCCCCACTCTATCAGAAGGTTAACTCTAAAGGTGTTACCGGAAAATAGAGTTGACCTGCTTTGATAGCTCTATATAAAAAGCATTCCAGATGGAGGAGAACATGAGTCTTAAGGTCAAACAACTGATCGTTGCCCTTCTCTCGGTGGCGATTGTCATCGTTCTTTCCTATGTTATTTACTCTGAAAAAGAACATCGCCTGGAGGAAAAAAAAGGTTATTGTCAAGACGGAATCAGCTGGATGTGTCCGGTGCCATGGCGATGAAGATAAGCAGGGTAAACCTGGCTGAAACCCTGGAATTGTGAAACATTGGGAGGCAAGTGTACATGCTACACAGGGGATTGGATGTCTTGACTGTCACGGTGTTCCAGTCCCCGGACAGGGTGAAGATATTCGTAATCCCCGTTATGTAGTAAATGTTACCTGGGATAAAGACACGGGTCTCAAAAATGTGGCTCTATCCATGAAGAATGGGAAATTGGTTGAACGACCCGATATCTGGCGCCACGAGGGTGTGGAGATAGTTACCGATGTTTCTCCCCGTACCTGTGCCCGCTGCCACGAAAAACAAACGGAACAGTTTTTCAACTCTCGCCATTCCATTGCCTGCCAGTTTATCGGTTCTCTCGACAATTTCCTGGGACGATTTGCCGAAGGTCCAGCCGCGGCTATCAGTGGCTGTCAGCAGTGCCACGGCAGTGAGGTCCGAGTTGAAAAGGTATCGGTAGATAGTCATGCCCCAATTTACTCTCCTGACACCTGGCCCAACACCGGGATAGGGCGAGTCAATGCTGACGGGTCGTGGGGTTCCTGCTCGGCGTGTCATTCGCGGCACGAGTTCTCCTCTGAGGTAGCACGCCGCCCCGAAAACTGTGGCAAATGCCACATGGGTCCAGACCATCCCCAGGCAGAGATCTATGCTGAATCCAAGCATGGTATCGCTTTCAGGAAAAACGAACGTTTCATGAAGCTCGATCTGCCCGGGGGCAAATGGGTCCTGGGGAAAGACTATGCTCAGGCGCCGACCTGCTCCACCTGTCACATGGGACCAGTAGCTCCGCATGGAAATTACTCAGGTCTCGAACTCACCCATGATGTGGGTTCCCGTATCTTCTGGACCCTACGTCCCATTATCTCCATACAACCAAAAGGAATTAAGGCTCAAGATGGGACCGTTATTCTTAAGGAACCGAGGCAGAGAAGGGAAGATATGAAGAAGGTCTGTTTAACCTGCCATTCTGATCAGTGGGTGAACAATTTTTATCTTCAGTTTGACCAGGTTGTCAATCTATATAACAACAAGTATGCAAAGCCGGCAAAGGCAATCTACGAGTTTTTAGAAAAGGAAGGAATCGTAGATCATATTCCCATGAACGAGGAAATGGACTACCTTTTCTTTGAAATCTGGCACCATGAGGGAAGGAGAGCACGTCACGGCGCAAGCATGATGGGACCAGACTTTGTCCAGTGGCACGGATTTTACGAGCTTTCTCGTAACTTCTACACCCACTTCTTACCCTTAGCAGTAGAACTGGGTGAGAAGAAAGGTAAGGGGGGATCAGTAAAGGGGTTCATCGCAAAAACCCTGCGAGGGCCTGATGGTAAAGACTGGGAGAAGTACCACCGGTGGACGGAAGGGCTTACTCCGGAGCAGAGGGATGCCATGCTGAGATGGGAACAAGAAACCTACGGCTCTCGTGCAAAATAGGGGGGTTTGTGCGTGGAAGAGGAACGAATCGGTCGGCGTCAAGCTTTGACTAAGATAACAGGGGCTGCGCTTTCCTTTTTAGCTGGTTTTGCCGCGTTTATGGGAGTCGGTTTTCTCTATCCGGTACCACAGAGAAAGCCACCGGCACAATTTGTCTTTCTTGAGTCTGAGGTTCCTGCGGGCAAATCGCTTGAAACTAAAGATCTCCAGGGACGTAAGACGCTGGTAATCCGGAAACTGGATGGAACCATCCTCGCCATCCGAACCGTCTGTACCCATCTTGGTTGTGCAGTCTTCTATCGTCCTAATACCAACCAATTTGAGTGCCCCTGCCACCAGGGGTTTTTCGATGGGGAGGGAAACCCGATCTCCGGTCCTCCCCAGCGACCTCTCGAGCGTTACCCAACCGAAATAAGGGATGGAAAAGTATTTATTCAGTTTGCTTAAAGGTTAAGGGAGAACGATGACAGAAGAGAGAGAAGATCATGCCGCTCAGAAAAAATGGCTAAAGGCCATTCCTGTAGATATTCAAAGTCTTTATGAGAAAGTAGATGAACCTTTGCCCCATTCGGCCAAACGCTGGTGGTGGTGCTGGGGTGGAGTTTTGGGATTGTTATTTCTCTTAGTAGCCTCCACCGGTCTTTTATTGGCCATGTATTACCGGGCTGAACCAGAGACGGCGTATAAATCGGTTGCCTATATAACTGAGCATGCGCGCTATGGGAAATTTATCCGTTCAGTCCACCAGTGGGGCGCAAACTTCATGATTGTATTCATGTTCCTCCATATGCTCAGAGTTTTTGTGACGGGAGCTTTTCGTGAATATCGTTGGGGGGCATGGATGGTAGGAGTCTGTCTTTTGGGGATTACCCTGGGAATGGGGGTTACCGGTTACTCCCTTGTTTACGAACAGATCAGTTACTGGGCAATCACAATTACTTCTAATATTATGGGAAGTGTCCCCATTATAGGTGTAGGGCTGAAGAATTTATTTCTTGCCGGAGACGAGATAAATCAAGCCACGTTGAGCCGGATGTATGCCCTCCACGTTCAGGTCCTTCCTGCTGTTTTGATCATATTCAGTCTCTTGCACCTCTTCTTTGTCCGCCTTATAGGGATGTATGTGCCTGGCAATCAGAAGGATAGGGAAGAAGAGAAATCTTTGACTGCCCTGAAAGGTCACTACCATTTTTATCCGGAGCACCTTACGAGTGAGTTCATAGTATTTCTTTACCTGGTCATGGTAATCTGCCTCCTGGCCATTGCATTACCTGCAACGATGGG
>MNZP01000159.1 GCA_001873675.1 Syntrophaceae bacterium CG2_30_49_12
TGAATCTTTAGAAGAATACTGGAACAAAACAGGAAGAGCTCTTGAATTTGTAAGAAGGAATAATAACCAGATTCAATATTGGATACCACCAAGGGATCAAGTTCTTGTTGATAATAATTGGCTCGATATAACTGGTTATAGCCATCAAACGGGATATCCTACTGAAAATTCAGAGGAGTTGCTATTCAGAACATTACAAATTACCGAACCGGATGATCTAATATTTGATTGCTTCGGAGGTTCCGGCACGACGGCAGCAGTAGCTTATAAGCTGGACCGGCGCTGGATTACCTGCGACTTCGGGAAGCACGCCATCTACACCATGCAGAAGCGTCTTTTGAACATCGCCGACTCCAAAGCCCTTGGACAGGAAAAACCCTCGAAGAAATACAGCCTGCCGCCGAAACCCCTGGCCGTCGTCTCCGTGGGGGCCTACGATTTCAGCCGGGTCATGGACTTGCGGAAGAACAAGGAGGCTTATATTGCCTTCGTCCTGGCCCTCTTCGGCATTCCCCGGGAAGAAAAGGATTTCGCCGGGAAATATCGCCTCGACGGCATCTACGCCGAGAAAGACGGCGATCCTGTGGAGATATTCCCCGTGTGGGAGGACGATTACCTCTACCATGTCCGCCTGGACGAGGACTACCTGAAGCAGATCCTCATCCAGTCCCGGGGCCGCATCCGCGGGAACTACCGGATTATCGTCCCGGAGACCTGCACCATCGTGGGCGACCTGACGCTGAAAAACCAGAGCGGCGAACCTGTCTCCTTCAAGCTTCTGAAGTTCCCTTACAAAATCCTTGAGGAAGCATCCCGGAACTTCTCCCTGGAGGAACAGCCCAACTCACCCGACAACATCAACAACCTCGTCTCGTCGGTGGGATTCTACTTCCATGACGACGTCGCCGTAGAAGCGCGGAAAACACCCGGGGGCTTGACACTCAGCCGTTTCTCTACACCCATCGTCAACCGGGAGGGGAAGACCTACGAGGGGCTGGAAGGCCTGTCTCTGGTCCTGATCGACCTGAATTACGACGGGAAGGTGTTCAATCTCCACAAGGCTGTTTATGGGAAAGAAATCGGGGAAGACGGCGGCATCGGTCTGGAAGGCGTCACAGAGAAGACCGCGGTCATCGCGATTGACCGTCACGGCAATGAATCAAAACCGGTTTATATGAAATAGATTATGGCCCGAAAACCCAAAGCCATCAAACTGAATCTCTCGGAGCACACCCTGGATGTCAACGTCCGGAAGTGCAACTATGAGCTGTTCGATTTCCGGGAGGTCGAGGAATACGTCAAGGCCCTGACGGGATCGCGGATATACCAGTACGACGCCATCCGGCGGACGATGATCTATCTCTGGGGCGGAGGATACAAAAATCTGCGCCAGTTGGCGGCGGAGAACTTCAAACGGAAACAGTCCATCCAGGAGCGGTTCTTCACGGAAGAGAACTTCCTCCGGCATCTGCCCCTCCCGGACCGCCTCTCCGGCGTCATTCACATGGCCACCGGGACGGGCAAGTCCTGGGTGATCTTCGCCGTTGCCTACCTTTCCATTGTGATGAAGAAGGCAAAAAGAGTCCTCGTCCTGGGTCCGCCCTCCACCATCATCGAGGCGGGCCTCAGAGAGAAGTTCAAGCGGTTCATGGAAGACACGACCCTCATTAGCAAGCTGCCGCCAAAGTACCGGAATATCCCGGTGACGATCATTGACGAGACGAAGCCGGCGGAAGACTACTCCATCATGATCGAGAACATCAACGCCGTTTACAACAAGGATTTAAACGCCATCGGGGACACGCTTTTCTCACGGACGGACGAGGTTCTTGTCCTGTCCGACGAAGTCCATCACGTTTACAGCCATCTGACCTTCACGGAAACGGACCTGCTGTTCGAGGGAGAAGGCGGCCGGGGCGAGGAAAGGAACGAGCGCCTCTGGATGAAATTCCTCCGGGAGGAGCCGAAGATCAAACGCCATGTCGGTTTCACCGGCACCCCCTACAATCGGGACGAATACTTCACGGATACCCTGTTCAACTACTCCATCGCCGACGCCCAGCAGGACCAGATGATCAAGAAGATCAACCCCATCCTCCACACCGAGTCGGATGAGAGAATACGCGCTCTCACCCAGGATCAGGCCTTCGAGGTGATCTACAAACCCACCTGGAGAATCAGCAGAAATTCGCCTATCCGAAGGGCGGTAAGCCTACTGTCAAGCCCATCACCGTCTTTATCGCTCCGAAACAGGGGATGGCCCAGAAGAAAGCGGAGGAGTTTATTCAGTTCCTGGCGAATGAGATAAAGGCTTTTTCTCCGGATTCAAGACTTCCGGACTCGCATTTTGAATCCGTTGCCCGGAGCAAAGTCCTGGTCGTCATCGCGAGGCTGGCGAAGGCGGACTACCAGAAACGCCTCGATGAAATCGAACGACTGGACGAGCCGGCGGAATTCATCTTCGCCGTGAACAAGCTCTCCGAAGGATGGGACGTGGACAACGTCTTCCAGATCGTTCCCATGCAGGAGCGGGTTTTCGAGTCGAAGCTCCTGATCTCCCAGGTGCTGGGGCGGGGTCTGCGCATTCCACGCAAGGCATCCCATGGGGATATCCTCGGGAATTACCCCATCGTCACGGTGACGAATCACGAAAAGTTCGCCGACCATATCCGGGAACTCGTGGATTCCGTCACCCAGTGCGAGGTGTACCTGACGTCCGCGCCGTTGCCGGTGGATGCGGGGTTTGCCAGGGCCGAACATCATTTCAGCCTGATTGACATGGCCTATACGCCGGTTACTTCCCTGGAGGACAGGACGGGCAACGGCGGCAAGATTTCACCCGAGCTGACCCTGAACTTTCAGAAGGAAAAGCTGGGATACACCGTGACCTACCAGGAGACGGGGGACAAGAAATTCCAGCTCCGGAAGAACTTTTTTACCGCCGACGAGGTGGCCTACAACCAGTGCAAGCGCTTCACTCTACGGGTTTTTGAGAACAGGCATTTCCAGTTCGGGGAAACCCTGATCGCCGGCCGCATCCCGCAGGTGGAGGAAATCCGCCAGGTCATCGCCGCCGCTCTAGAAAAGGCCGGCATCGCCGGTGAGCGGCTTTCCGAGGAGAACGCCCGCCTGGTTGATCTTTATTTCAGCCAGTATCTGCCTGTGGGCAAGAAACGCCCGCGCAAGGAAAGCCGGCCCGGGAATCTGATCTTCCGGGAGACGTCAAAGATGGACAGGAGCAGCACCCGGGCGAGTGAACTGGACCGGGACGCCGTTGTCTTCGTTTCCGAGGATTACGAAGAGGAACTGGGGAAGGAAAACCTCTTTGTCCTGGAATATGTCAAGGCCATGCGGGGTCGCATGGACGAAAAACAGTTATCCCTCTTCGACAAGGAAGAGCCGTTTGTCGGCAAGAAGTCTGACCTAATCCGCTGTTTCGCCGGTTTTCGTTCCCCCTATATCGTTAATACCTCTGTCTTCAAAACCCCCCAGAACATGGTTCGACTTTCATCGCATGGAGAAACCCTCTTCGTCTTCGGCCTTCTCGAAAACGCCCGGTACATTGATGCCTGGGTCAAGTCACGGGACATGGGCTTTTACGCGATCGAATACGAGTATTTCAGGAAGGGGAAAGACAGAACCCGTGGGAGCTTCAACCCGGATTTCTTCATCCGTATCGACCTGGATCGCTACATCCGTATGCTGCGAGAGGACGGGATCGATTGTACCGGTTTACGCAATCTCCAGGACCACGGCATCGAAAGCATCATCCGGGTGGTGGAAATCAAGTCCGATGATGATGACGATGAAGCCACGCCGGCCAAGGAACGGTATGCTGTGGAGCATTTCCAAGCCCTTAATGAAAGGCTTCAAGCGGGAGAATCAATACCGGCGGCAGCAAACGGCAAGGAAGAGCACGGCATCCCCCTATATCTATTCGACCTCCTGACACCATCACAGTTTGACAAATGGTTTGAACTTCTCAGGCAAGGACAGGATTTAAAACGAAAATAAAAAATGTTGCTTAAAAGTGGCCATCCTCACTTCAATTTCAAAAGGCGCTTGTCTCATGGTCAATTTAGTTAGTATGACGCGAAAAGCATGTCAGAGGTTTGGCGCATGAGTTCGGAAGTTTCAAACCCTTTTAGCACCGGCGGTGGCGGCCAGTTTTTCGAAGCGAGAGTCCAGGCGAGCTTCCTGCTTCTCTTGCTCATTGGGGGTCGCGTTCCATGCCTCCCAAGCGGCAGCATCCGATCTGTACGGCTCCAGGCCAAACAAGCCGGATTCGACACCGATGATGCAGTCGTAACGGTTCATACTGACTCCGGCGCCGAGCACCGATTGCTGGCTCAGGTAAAACACCATGCAGCGATTACCCCCTCTGACGGGAAGTTCTATGAAGCGCTGGCCAGTGCTTGGTCAGATTTCAATAACCCAAGCGCATTTGTGAAGGGCTGCGATGCAATCGCCCTTATCACCGGTCCACAGTCTGATCAAACACTGCAACACGTCCGCCCGCTGTTGAACTGGGCAAGAACATCGGCAACCGGCACAGAGTTCGCCGGTAAGGTGAGCACGCCACGGTTTAGTTCGGACGAGAAGCGAGCCTATCTCAAAGTATTCAGAGATGTACTCACAAAGGTCGCCGGCGCTGCGCCTACCGACGACGTCCTCTGGCAGTTCCTCAAACACCTGTATCTGCTTTCTTACGACTTCGACGTACAGGGAAGTAAGGGCGAAGCCGAAGTCTTGACGATGATCGAGCTGGCTCTAAACCCGTCTGGTGGGCTCGACGCCCAGGCGGTCTGGGAGGGTTTGATAGTTCAAGCACAGGAATGGAACAAGACCGCAGGTACGTTTACAGCTCTGGAACTTCCCGACCGGCTGCTGTCGGCCGTTCGCCCTCGTCGTTCCACAATACAGCAAGAGGCTATCTCAAGATTACAGGAACATTGTGCGTTGTTACTTGGGGCCATCAACACCGAACTCGCGCCGGGGATACGGCTTCCTCGGACGAACGCTCTGGATGTACTGGCTGACGCCGTCGAATCGTCTCCGGTTGTTGTGGTACAGGGAGCCCCGGGTTCCGGCAAGTCGGCAATAGTCAAGATGCTTCTCGAAGCCTTGCCTAACGGGATTATGCCGTTCGCGTTCAAGGCTCAGGAGTTCAATCACCCCCACCTCCATCAGTTTCTGACAAGCATTGGCTTCAGGTTGTCGGTGGCTCAGCTTCGATGCGAGCTCGCCCTGTTGCCGAGAAAGTTGTTGCTGGTTGACGGCGCGGAGCGGCTTTTCGAACTGAGCAGCCATGAGGCGTTTCGTCACTTGCTCCAGGACCTGAGTGGCGATGAATCATGGACGGTCGTAATCACTTGTCGCGAGGCGGCGGCTCAGTCTTTAAGAGAGCATTTGTTAGCCCAGTGGGGCAACGACGTCACCACAGTCGCCATTCCGCCCCTTAGCGATGAAGAGCTGGAGTGGGTGTCAGGCCAGGCGCCTCAGTTGGCTCCATTGATTGCCAATCAACGGCTGACGACGCTGCTCCGGATCCCCTTCATCTTATCGCTCGCATGGGAGGCTTTTCCAGAATCTGCCTCCACGGAGAACGTATCCGACATTGACGAACGCCAGTTCAAGGAAATCGTCTGGCGAGACTATGTTGAGCGCGCTACTCAGACACAGGGTGGGTTACCCATCAAGAGGGGTCAATGCCTGCTCTCGGTATCGGTGGAGCGAGCGCGCCGAATGAGCCTTTTTGTGTCTCCCGAAGGTCGGGATGCCGAGGCGCTCAAGGTTCTCACAGACAACGGGATTCTCATCAGGTCAAACACAGGGGGCTTCGCGCCTGCTCATGACGTTCTTGAGGACTGGGCGGTTTCCAGGTTTATCGCTCAAGAGTTCGAGACGAAAGCAGGTGATCCTTCGCGATTTGTCGAAGCTGTGGGATCAGAGCCGGCCATGCGGCGTGGCTTCCGACTGTGGCTGTCGGAAGCTCTTGCGTCTCCTGGCAATCAGCCTGTCATGGACTTTGTGCTATCCGCTTTTCAGCATTGCGATGTGCCGCCTGTATGGCGTGACGAGATTGCCGTAGTGGTGTTACAGTCCGAGAACGCGGGCGAATTTATCAGAACGGTGGAACGACTGTTACTGGATGGCAACAAAGCGCTCTACCGCCGGCTTGTCCATATTCTGCGGACTGCCTGCAAGGGACCAAACGAGTCACTGCTGCGCATGTATGGATTAGCTGCGTTTCGCAGCCACTTGGTTCTCGGAAGTGTGTTCGTCGTACCGGTAGGCAATGGATGGCGAGAAATCATCCTGCTCACTCACCGACACCTTGCCGCTTTCGATCTACAGGATACCGACACTGTCCTCGGACTTCTGAAGGACTGGGCACAAGGGTTCGGGTCATCCGACCCACTTCCTGTCGAGGCTCAGGCCGTCGCACAGATATGCCTGAAATACTGGGGACTGCTTACCGCTCCCAACCTGTACGCAGACAGGCTGGAGCAGGAGTTCTTGCAACTGCTCTTCAAGATTCCCCATGCCGCACCAGATGAGGTCGCAGTCCTCATTCGGTCCGCTATGGCCGATGAGCTTGCCCGCAAGTATCACTCGAGAACTGTGCTTGAGCACGTTACGAAATCAATGGAATGCCAGCCTCTCTGTGCACATTTCCCCGATCTCGTGATTGAGGTGGCTGAGACAACTTGGAGAATGCGACCGGAGGACAAGACGCGCTACCGGTCGCCTTTAGATCTGGACGAAGATTTCGGTTTTGAGGATTCGGTGCACTTCAAGTATTTCCCCGAAAGCGCATTGCAGGGACCGTTCATGTTTTTGTTTTCTTCGCATCCGGACGTCGCAGTCGATTTCATCGTGCGACTGGCGAACCAAGCGGCGCTGTCGTACTCGCAGTCTGACATGGGCGATGAGGTGTGTAATGTACAACTGCCGACTGCCACCGACTCGCGTCCTTTGATCGCCAGTCCTCGCCTCTGGGGGCTCTACCGAGGCATGATGGGAGGACCGCAGGTCCTGGAGTGTGCGCTCATGTCTTTGGAGACTTGGCTCTTGGGTCAGGCCAAGCAAGGCAACGACATCCGAAAAGTCTTTCGCAAGATTCTCGATGCCAGTTCGTCGGCCGCGACCGTAGCGGTGCTTGTATCGGTTGCGCTTGCATATCCAGAAGCTGTGGCGGACGAAGTTCTCCCTCTCCTCGGGGTTCAGGAGTTTTACAGGTGGGACTTCGAGCGGTCGCATCAGGAGCGCTTTCACGCCACGGATGTGAGGTCCATGTGGGGTATCCCCACTGGTGGTATCAACGAGATCTATTACCGGGAGCGTAAGGAATCAGCCGTTCTCCCACATCGTAAGAGCAATCTGGAGGAGCTTGCGTTCCGTCTGCAGTGGACGCCGTTACGTGATAGCGTTTGCTCAATTCTGGACCACTTCCATAAGGCGCTACCGCATGAGGAAGAGCAGTCCGCGGCCGACAAGCTTTGGCGTATCGCGCTCCACCGTATGGACGCCCGCCATTTCAAGGCTGAGGAGGGCAAGGAACCCGGTCAGGTCATCTTGACCCCAGGCGAACCGGCGCCAGATTTGCAGCAGTATATTGCTAAAGCAGAAGAAAACCATGCCCCAATTAACAGGCGCATGAGCCTGGCAATGTGGGGGATGACTCGATTCCGCCGGGACGTCCAATCCACCGATCCTTTCCCTGATTGGCGTGACGCCCTTCGCGAAGCCCAATCCCTGATGAAGGAGGAGCCTTTAGAGACCGATGAGACTTCCCTGGGTCTGTCGGGCCCCTGCTTTGTGGCGGCGTACTTGCTCCGCGACCATTACAACGAACTCGAGCCTTCCGAGTTAGAGTGGTGCCGGCAACTGGTAATCAAAGAAGTGCTTCGCAAGGATGCCGAGAAAACTTTTAATACACGGATTTCCAAGAATCCGTTCGATGGCTCTCGTCCCTGTGCCGTTGTACTGCCACTTCTCTTGAAGACTGTGATTGATAGTCAGACTCGAAGCCAGATTGAGGAATGTCTCGCAGTTGCCGTGACCCACGCAAGCGGAGAAGTCAGAGACTATGCCGCTGAGGGCGTCCGCAGCTGGCTCTGGGAGATTGATCCCGAACTTGCAAAGGCATGCGTCGGAGGTTTATGTGAGCTTGCGAGTGCTGAGAACCAGATTCGACAAGCCGAGCGGCGCCGGAAGGAGTTTTCTCAAGAAGATGAGGAGAAGGCAGTCTGGACTGCTACGACAGACATTCGTGCTCGCATCGTCAGACGACAGACATTCGCTGCGTTGAGATCGCCAGTAGTTGATCTCGAGACGCACGATTGGCCGGAACTGTTGGATGCTCTGAGCATGATCGAGCCTGATACCAGTGACCCAGACTTGCGCACGTTTGTTATGGCCTGTCTGACTGCGGTACTTCGAGAGGCCGAGGCAACCGAGGCGTGGAAGGCAGGTCATCGGCAACAGGCACACTACGAGTTCCAATACCCCTTTGCCGCGCTATTTGCTCGATTCGCGCTCGCACGTCCTGTCGCAGAGGCGGCACAGATTGGGCAATTGCTTCGCGATTACATCGATCGGTGTCCGAAGTATATGGGGGTATTGTTGGAAGCGCTGCCTTATGAAGAGGACAGGGTTCACTCTGGCGAGGCGTTCTGGAACATCTGGAGGAGCGTTTCCGGTCCTATTTTCGAACATCCGCTATTACGAGGGTCTTCCCGTATTTGGCGCTACAATCAGATGCGCAAACTTGTCCGGATTCTTCTGTTCGCGGATATAGAATGGAAGGAAGGCGTCAAAGAGTGGGCGCCTGTAAGTGCCAACAGGGATTTTATCGAATTTGCTGCGTCAGTGGTCGGCAATACTCCAGCCGGTTTCGGAGCCCTCCTGTCGCTCTTGTGTTCAGTGGGGCAAGTGTTCCTCCCTGACGCCATCTGTCTACTTGCCGATTCCGCGCAGAGAGCCAACGGCAGGGATATCTTAGGAGATATTAACGCAGTCTTCGACCTTGAGGTCTTGCTTCGTAAAGTCTGCTACGGTTTTAGCGCTGTCGTCAGACAAAGACCAGAATTGCATCGTGCCGTCATCTTGTTGCTGGACAAACTCGTTGAGCGCGGGTCTCATACTGGTTTCCGATTCCGCGATTACATCGTTGCTCCACTTCCTGCTGTCAACTGATATTACCATGGTAATGGTGTGCAGTTTCTTCGAGAATTACCGTGACAGTCTGGTTAAGTTAATTCCGGATCGATATCTCGATTCTTTATTTCACTCACAAACTGAAAGTCGTGGATAAGTAGGTGAAGACAGTGTTTGTTTGCTTACTCCTAATATTCAAATGTCATTTTGTGAAAAAGTGGGTCAGCCTGAAGGTTTAATAACTTTTCAAGTTAAAAGTACGCATCAACCGGATGAATACCATAACAATCAAGGACCATTTCGGTCAGGGGCGCCCCTGGTTTGACCATGGGATAGACGCATTCCTCCGGTTCAACATGAAAATCCATTACCACCACACCGGGTATATCGAGACCCTGCCTGAGAAGTGTTTCTACCTCTTCCGGTCTTGTCGCACGTAAACCGTGGGCGCCGTAAGCTTCGGCAAGTTTTACAAAATCAGGGATGTGGGAGATACCGGTCTGGGAGTAGCGTCTTCCATAAAAGAATTCCTGCCATTGGCGGGGCATACCCAGGAAATGATTGTTTAAGATAACCACTTTAACCGGCAGGCGGTAATTGACAGCCGTTGCCAGTTCCTGAATGTTCATCTGTATGCTGCCGTCTCCGGCAATATCAATGACGAGCTTATCAGGACAGGCGACCTGCGCCCCTATTGCCGCCGGCAATCCGAAACCCATCGTACCCAGGCCACCAGAGGAAACAAAGGTGCGGGGATGATCGAAACGGTAAAATTGTGCCGTCCACATTTGATGCTGTCCCACATCGGTGGTGATAATCGCCTCTCCACCGGTTAACCGGTTCAGTTTTTCAATGACCTCCTGGGGTTTGATTTTTTCGCTCTTCTTACAGTATCCGAGAGGCACCTCCCTTTTCCACTGCATGATCTGATGGATCCAGTTGCCTATTTGTTCTCCATAGGCATTAAATTTGTCATTATTTATACGATGATTGAGATATTCCAGGATGGACTTACAATCACCCACGATCGCCAAATCGGCCCTGATGGATTTATTGATGATTGCGGGGTCAATATCAATGTGAATTATTCTTGCATGGGGAGCAAAGGCATCAACCTTGGAGGTGACACGGTCGTCAAACCGAACGCCTATAGCGATCAAAAGGTCGCAGTGACTG
>MNZP01000121.1 GCA_001873675.1 Syntrophaceae bacterium CG2_30_49_12
CAGCCAATCGCCGATAAAGCCGGCTCTGGCTGATGCCTGGCGTTATGTTTGATAATAATATTGAATGGAGAACGAATTGAAAAACAAGAACCAGTTTTGCGGTATAGCAACAATGAACTTTTTTGCCTCTGACCTTGAAAAGGCAAAAGAGTGGTACTCTGACTTATTTCGTATTGATCCTTATTTTGTTGTTCCTGGATACATTGAGTTTCAATTGGGTGATGACTCGGTCGAATTAGGAATAATTGATAGCAAGTACGAAAGTGGGGCTTCAAGTGAAATCCATAGCGGAGCTGTTGTTTACTGGCAAGTTTCAAATCTCGATGAAGCTGCAGAACGGATTAAGAATCTCGGTGGTAAAGTACATCGGCCAGTTGTAGAACGTGGAAATGGGTTCATTACTGCAAGTTTTATCGATCCCTTCGGTAACATTCTTGGCATCATGCATAATCCTCATTACATGGAGATAAGAGGCAAGAGGAATTATAATGGCTGAGAAGTACTCGCCTACGCTGTTTGCAAGGAATCTTGAAGAATGGCGTACGTGGTTAGAAGAGAATCATAGCACCGAAAAGTCAATACATCTGGTGGTTTATCACAAGAGTTCTAAAACAGAATCAGTGCATTGGCATGATGCAATTGAGCATGCCCTTTGCTATGGATGGGTCGATAGCATTGCCCATAAACGCGATCCGGAGAGTTGTTATCTGAAATTCAGCCCTCGAAATCCAAAAAGCAAGTGGGGAAAGAGAAACATTGAGCGAGCGAACAAAATGATTAACCTTGGTTTCATGAGAGAACCTGGGTTCAAATTGATTGAAACTGCAAAATCTAATGGAAAATGGGTTGAACAAAAAATATTAAGGAGAACTCAGATGAAGCCACGAATTAGCCTCATTACGCTCGGCGTCGATGACTTGGAAGAGTCGCTACGCTTTTATCGCGATGGCCTTGGTCTCGCAACGCAAGGAATCATAGGAACAGAATTTGAGTACGGCGCAGTTGCTTTCTTTGATTTGCAAGCGAATCTGAAGCTCGCACTCTACCCGCGAAAGAGTCTTGCAAAAGACTCAGGATTGCCGTTGGGAACTCCAAGTGCACTGGAGTTCAGCATTGGACACAACGTTTCTTCCAAAGCAGAGGTCAATCAGGTGATGGAGCAGGCCAAGAATGCCGGGGCTGTTATCGTAAAACCTGCGCAAGACACTTTTTGGGGCGGTTACGCAGGTTATTTCCAAGACCCCAATGGTCATCTGTGGGAAATTGCTTGGAACCCGCAATGGCCTATCCCAGAGTAAGGCATAACATGGCGTTCGAGAGGGACGCGCCAAAAGCGGCGCGCTCCTCAACTTTACGTTAGGCATCAAACCAAGCTTACATTAGGAGGGCATATGAAGATAAAAGAGATCATGATCGACCCAAATCCGTACAAGCCTTTTCGCCTCGCGCAGGGCTATCGCGTCGGCGAGCTTCTCTTTATCTCGGGCCAGGCAGCGATCGACAGTAACGGACAGATCATAGGCATCGGTAACTTTGATGCTCAGGCCGAGCAGGTCTTCGCGAACCTCGAGCGGGTTCTCCGTGCCGGCGGCTCAAGCCTCGCAAACGTCATAAAGGTGACGATCTTCCTTCGCGATATGTCGAAGTTTCCGAAGATCATCGAGCTTCGCGGTCGTTACTTCACGCCTCCGTATCCGGCCGACACTATCGTCGAGGTCACGTCCCTTTACTCTCCCGAGGCGCTGATCGAGATTGAGGCGATCGCCGTTGTTGACGAGGCGGTGGAGCGGATTTGAGAGCGAGCAGGAATAGAACGAGCAAGCAAGTTCGTCAATTCATCTGCTACCGCGGGCCTAACGAGCCGCTCCAGCCGACCGCTTTCCACTTCGCTCCAACCGGCGGCTGATCTTGCGTGTTGGCGCTCCGCTGCGCGGAGCGCCAATGCCCCGCGGATCAAGGATCCGCGGGTCGTTATGCCGTACTGCAAGACGGGTGTCGGCCTTCATAAGTAATCCACAGTAAGCATTTTCGTCTGTCGGACGAGAAAGGCGAGTATATTGGTGTCAACCGACCAACAGCCAGCCGCGAAACCTCATGTCTACATTGAAACCACTGTGGTCAGCTATCTCACAGCACGCCCCAGTCGTGACATTGTTGTTGCCGCACACCAGCAGATTACACGCGATTGGTGGCAAACATGCCGGTCGCAGTTCGAGTTGGTCACTTCGCAATTGGTCATCCAAGAAGCGGGGGCGGGCGACCCGGTAGCGGTAAGGGAGCGGCTGTATGTACTGAGCGAACTGACTGGGATAGAGATAACCGAAGAGGCACAGGCTCTGGCTCAGGAACTGATACGAGAAGGGGCAGTACCTACGGAGTTTGGTGCGGATGCGCTGCATATCGCGGTGGCCGTGGTGAATGGTATCGAATACTTGTTGACCTGGAACTGTACCCATCTAGCGAATGCGACCATGCGGCACAAAATTGAAAGGGTTTGTCGGTCGGCAGGGTATGAGCCAGCGATCCTGTGCACGCCGGAAGAGTTGATAGCGGAGGTAGTATAATGTGGGAGGATCCGATCGTCAAAGAAGTGCGTCGGGTGCGCGAGGCATATGCAGCGCGCTTTGATTATGACCTGCTCGCGATCTATCGGGATTTGAAGCAACAAGAGAAAAACAGCGGGCGGAAATTTGTTTCGTATGCGCCACGGCGGGTTGCGCGCGCCAAGGAGTCAAGCACAAAGCGTGGGCGTGCGGCATAACCAGTCGATCAACCCGACCGGGGACAACTCCAGCGGGCTAAGGCCAAATCCGTGGCCCGGCCGGTTATCTCTACATTATGCCCCTCAAATTAAAGGGTGTTAAATCGAGAACTACTAAGGAGATTATCAAATAATGGCCGGATCGACATTTCAAACAAACCCTTATGACCTGAACAAGCTTCTCGACGACTGCCATCACGGCGTTCTTCAACTACCGGACTTTCAGCGTAGCTGGGTTTGGGATGAAGACCGCATCAAGAGTCTGATCGCTTCAATCTCGCGAGCTTTTCCGATTGGCGCACTCATGACCCTCGACAGCGGGGGAGAAGTGAATTTCAAGCCTCGACCTATTGAAGGCACGCCAGTTGCGGCGAAACAGACCTCCCCTCATTCACTACTGCTTGATGGACAGCAACGGATGACGTCGCTTTATCAGGTCGCCCTGCGAGGAAAGGTAGTAGAAACGGTTACCACGAAAAAGAAGAAAGTAAGGCGCTGGTTTTATATCGACATCCGAAAATCGCTTGATCCTTCCTTTGATCGTGAAGATGCAATCATCGGCGTGCCAGAGGATCGAGTTGTACGAACCGATTTCGGGCGTGAAGCGGTTTTGGATCTTTCATCTGTAGAGCAGGAATACTACCATCTTATGTACCCGGTTTCACAAGTCTTTGATTGGGACAAGTGGCAAGACGGATTTGATAAGCATTGGCGCGGAGACGAAAATGAGAGTATCCGTGAAGAGTTTAGGGCATTTAAGCGCCAGATTCTGGAGAACTTCAAATACTACCGAGTGCCAGTGATCGCACTGGATCGATCAACTCGCAAGGAAGCTGTGTGTGTTGTGTTTGAGAAGGTGAACACTGGAGGCAAGCCACTTGACGCATTTGAGCTTGTTACCGCGATGTATGCTGCTGAAAACCATGAGTTGCGAAAAGACTGGTACGGCGATGACGGAGTAAAAGGACGGCATCGGCGTTTAGCAGAAACGCTTCGGCCCCCTGGTTTAGACACGGGAATTATTGCAAATGTCGCCAATACCGATTTTCTTCAGGCCATTTCGCTTTTTCACACGCGTAACCTACGACGTGCAGCAGAGGCTGCCGGAAAAAAGGGCAAGGAACTGCCTGCCGTTACTGGTAATCGACAGGCTCTGTTGAACTTGCCTCTTGAAGCTTACAAGCGGTATGAGGTGCAGGTGGAGCGAGGCTTCGTGCAAGCGGCGAAGTTTCTTCACATGCTTTACATCTATCGTATTTTTGATCTCCCCTATCAGTCCCAAGTCATACCTCTATCAGCCATTCTGGCCGACATTGGTGATGCTTGGGAGCACGAGGCGAACCGGGCAAAGTTGGTACGGTGGTACTGGAACGGTGTTTTTGGTGAACTTTATGGTTCGGCAGTCGATACACGCATTGCTCGGGATTTCATTGAAGTACCCGCTTGGCTGAAGGGAGGTCCCGAACCTTCAACAGTCAGCGAAACGATGTTTCGTGCTGATAGGTTAAAAACCATGCGCATGCGCTTGTCTGCCGCGTACAAGGGTGTCAATGCTCTCTTGATGAAGGAAGGGACGCAGGATTTTCGTTCCGGCCAGAAATTCGACCACACTGTTTTCTTTGGCGAGAATGTTGACATCCACCACATCTTTCCACAAGACTGGTGTAAGAAAGAGAAAATCAAGCCGGATGTCTATGACTCCATAATCAATAAGACGCCCCTTTCTTATAAGACAAACCGGATCATCGGTGGTTTGGCACCATCCGATTATCTTGATAGATTGCAAAAAGGCGATGAGACAACGCCATCAATTGAACCCGAGAGGCTCGATGCTTATCTTGCGTCTCATTTGATCGACCCATTGCTTCTGCGCGCCAATAGATTTTCTGATTTTATGGCTGACCGACAGAAAAGACTTCTGTCGCTTATCGAGCAAGCTACCGGAAGAGCTCCTTACATTGGTGATGTTCTAGAAGAAGGCGAGGATGTTGAGGCGGATGAGGACACTGTTGAAGCCGAACTGACAATTGCAGCCGAATGACTAAAGATGGGATCGGCCCTCGTGACAATTTCTGGCATAACCCCGCATTGCACATGTAGGCTGGGGGTCAGGTCTTGTTTTTTGCACCGATGGTGCTGTTTATAAAACCAACATTTCTTCCCGTAATTCACGAACAAAGTCAAAAGGCCTTATGCTCGACTTGTAGGTGAAGATAGCGTTTGTTTGCTTACTCCTAATATTCAAATGTCATTTTGTGAAAGAGTGAGTTAACCTGAAGGTATTTAATAACTTTTCAAGTTAAAAATACGCATCAACCGGATGAACCCTTAAAACCGATTTCAGGGAGAAATCAAATCGCTTACCAAAAAATGAAACAATTAGGGGTCTTGTTTACTCTAACTGTGGAGATGGGTACTTCCATGGTGGGCGGTATTGTAGTGGGATACTATTTAGACAGAGCGCTGAATACTTTTCCCTGGTTATCAGGGATATTTTTCTTGAGTGGTCTGGTTGTGGGAGTAAAAACAGCCGTTTTTATTGTAAAAAAATATAAAAAAATTTTTTAGCAGACAAAACAAAATACCCTTGACAACCAATATCGTGTATGGTACACACCGCCTACCGCCCTGCCGTTCATCATGAATAAGTAGAGCGTGCAAGGGCTGCATAATCTGATGCGGGGAAAGTAATTTTTATGGAGCACGGGTTTACCTGGTTTTCATTGATTCCTTTTGTTTCTCATTCTGAAGAAAGACAACTGGTTGTCACCACTATCTTTGTGGGAATTATTCTCTTTGTGATCAGCAGAAAGGTCTTGAGCGCCATCAAAAATTCTCCTCATTCTTTCATTCCTAAAGAGGCGATAACATTTCAGAATTTCTTTGAGTTAGTGATTCAGGCTGCCCTGAACATAATGAAAGAGATCATTGGGCCTTCGGCAGAAAAATACTTTCCTTTGATTGGCAGCCTATTTGTCTTTATCCTCTTTTGTAATCTTTTAGGGATGATCCCTGGTTTCCTCCCTCCTACCAGCAACATCTATACAAATGCCGCCTGTGCAATAATTGTCTTTTTATATTATAACTACCAGGGATTTAAAGTGCATGGTATCGGATACTTAAAACAGTTTGCCGGCCCGCTGATTTGGATAGCGCCATTGATGTTCGTCGTTGAAATATTAAGTCACATTTTCCGACCTTTTTCGTTATCCGTGAGGCTTTTTGGAAATATATTCGGCGATCATGCTGTTTTGGGCATTTTCTCGAGTCTGGTTCCCCTGGTCGTGCCGGTTATATTCCTGATTTTAGGTTTAGCCGTTGCTTTAATCCAGGCTTTTATTTTTGCTGCGTTGTCCACAGTGTACATAGGTTTAGCTGTTTCTCATGAACATTAAATAAAATAAAAGAATGAAAGGAGGTTTTGGGGATCATGAGTAAATGGAAGATGGTGGTGCTGGTTGTCGGGCTTTTAATGGCGATTTCAATGAGCAGTTTTGCTGAAGAAGGCGCGAAAACCACCGCGGATGGGGGATTAGTAGGGCTTGGCGCCGGGCTTGGCGCCGGTTTAGCCATTGGTTTGGCTGCACTTGGCGGGGGGATTGGTCAAGGTAGAACAGCGGGTTCTGCCTTAGAAGGAATAGCCAGGAATCCTGGGGCGGCTGATAAGATGTTTGTCCCCATGATTTTAGGATTGGCTCTGATAGAATCGTTGGTTTTGTATGCCTTTGTTATCTCTTTCTTTCTCCAGGGAAAAGTTTAAAAGATGCTTCCTTCCATAAACATTTATTTGCTTGTTATTCAAGGGGTTATTTTTCTTATTGTCCTGTGGTTTTTAAATAGGAACCTTTTTAGACCTCTTTTGACGATACTACATGAGAGGGATGAGAGGACGGAAGGATTTTTACAAAAATCCAGTGAAATGGGAGAGAAGGCAAAAGAAACTTTTGCGGAATATGAGGAAAAGTTGCGCCAGGCCAGAAAAGAAACCTTGGGAATAAAGAAAAAGTACATCTTGGAAGGCGCGGAAAAAAGAGAAGAAATCTTTGGTAAGGTTAGACAGGAAATCAGCGTTTTTCTTGAGGAGATAAGGGGCAAAATATCGGAAGAAACGGAATCGTCCCGGAAAGCTCTTTATCCGCAGACAGAAACTCTGGGGCGGGCAATAGCCGAAAAGGTCCTGGGAAGAAGCGTCCAGATATGAAAATTATTTTTTACACAGTGGGAATGACTCTATTAGCTGTGGCGGAAGCGGGCGCCTCTCAGGAAGGACGTGGAGGATCGTCTCTATGGCCGTTTGTTTTTCAAGTAATCAACTTTCTTCTCCTTCTTTTTGTGCTGTACAAATTTGCTCTTCCCAAAACAAAAGGGTTTTTCGTCGAGCGAAGCCAAAAGATTAATCTTTCTTTAAAAGAAGCTGAAGAAGCCAAAAGTTTTGCCGAGAAAAAGTTAAGGGAATATGAGGCAAAGTTAATTGCCTTAGATAAAGAAGTGGAAGACATCCGTAATCTGGCCCAAAATGAGGGACAGGCTGAAAAGGAAAGAATAATTGCAGAAGCTGGAAAAGAGGCAGAATCGTTAAAAAAGCAGGCAAAGGCTCTTACAGAACAAGAAGTAAGAAGCGCTAAACAGGAACTGAGAAGAGAGGTGGCAAGATTATCCCTGGATAAGGCAGAGAAAATAATTAAAGCCTCGATAAATGAAGGCGATCAAGAGCGTCTTATTATTGATCACACTAAAGAGATAACATCTTCTCTGACATATTAAACAAAAAGACGCCAAAGGTAGTTTGCCCTCTCCGGTCCTATCCGGAAGAGAGGTATGCATGGATGGCCCGGGCCGCTTTTTTCCCGGCGCCCATGGCAAGGATTACCGTGGCTGATCCGGTGACAATGTCACCTCCCGCATAGACCCCTTCCCGGCTTGTTTTCCCGGTTTCATCTTTTGTGATCAGGTAACCCCGGCGATTTATTTCCAGTCCAGGAGTTGTCGCCGGAATAATGGGATTTGCCATTGTTCCGACAGCCACCACCACAGTATCCACATCAATCACATACTCTGAACCCTGGAGGGGAACCGGTCTTCGTCTCCCCGATTCGTCAGGTTCGCCCAGTTCCATCCTCTGGCACCTCATCCCCTTTACCCAGCCATTTTCATCGCCTATGTATTCCACGGGATTCGTGAGAAGCTTGAACTGGACACCTTCTTCCTTCGCATGGTGGGCTTCCTCTATCCTGGCCGGCATTTCTACCTCCGTGCGGCGATAGATGATATAGGCGTTCTCTGCACCTAGCCGGAGGGCTGTCCTGACCGAGTCCATAGCCACGTTGCCGCCGCCGATAACGGCGCAATTTTTGCCCCGGACAATAGGTGTGTCGTATTCCGGAAATAGGTATGCCTTCATCAGATTGGACCTGGTCAGGTACTCATTGGCCGAATATATACCGCTGAGATTTTCTCCCGGTACATTCATAAAGACCGGTGCGCCGGCGCCCACGCCAAGGTAAACGGCAGCAAAGCCATCTGCGAAGAGTTCATCCACCGTCTTGATTCTTCCGATCACGGCGTTGGTTTCGATCTTTACTCCCATTTTTTTCACATAATCAACCTCGGCCTCCACAATCCTCTTCGGCAGACGAAATTCGGGTATCCCATATACGAGGACACCTCCCGCCTTGTGAAGGGCCTCGAAGATTGTCACCTCATACCCTAATTTCACGAGATCGCCGGCGATCGTCAGGCCTGAGGGACCGGCGCCAACCACGGCAACCCTTTTCCCCCTCGGCGCCGCCCATTCCGGGATGGACATTTCTCCCTTTTCCCGTTCGTAATCGGCGGCAAAACGCTCCAGTCTCCCTATGGCCACCGGTTCCCATTTTTTCCCCAGGACACAAAACTTCTCACACTGATCCTCCTGGGGACAGACACGACCGCAGACAGCGGGAAGGGAGTTTGTCTCCTTTATCGTACGTGCAGCCTCGATAAATCTCCCCTCTGCGATAAGGCGGACAAAAGCGGGTATATTGACCTCCACGGGACATCCTTCGATACAACAGGGTTTCTTACACTGGATGCACCGTTTTGCCTCGGTCATTGCTGTCTCTTCCGTATAGCCGAACGGGACCTCCTCAAAGTTGTGGGTCCGGACCTTTGGGCCCTGTTCCGGCATCTTCTGTCGGGGAACTCTAACCTTCTTTTCCTTAGCTTTCTTTTCTTCAGCCTCCATGTTCACACCTGTATCTTTCCATCGCCTCTTTTTCCTGGCACAGGTACATCCTGAGGCGGCTCATCAAGAGATCGAAATCAACGTCATGACCATTGAATTCGGGACCGTCCACACAGGCAAATTTCGTTTGACCACCCACCGATACCCGGCAGGCGCCACACATCCCGGTAGCATCAACCATGATCGGGTTCAGAGAGACAATGGTCTTTATACCATAAGGCCTGGTTACGTTGCATATTACCCGCATCATCGGCACCGGACCGATGGCAAATACCCGATCAATCTTCTCTTTTGCATCTATCAGATTCTGCAAAACGGCGCTGACGAAGCCGTGGAAACCGTAACTGCCGTCGTCTGTGGCCACTACGAGTTTATGACTCGCATCTTTCATCTCTTCTTCAAGGATCAGGAGATCTTTTGTCCTTGCCCCGATGATGGATGTTACTCTATTGCCCGCTTCCTTCAGGGCCACGGCAATGGGATAGATGACACCCACACCGACACCCCCGCCAACGCAGAGTACATGACCGAAATTTTCGATCTCTGTGGGGTTGCCGAGGGGGCCTTGAATGTCGGTTATACAATCACCTGCCCTCAGTGCAGCGAGGGCGGCCGTTGTCTTACCCACGACCTGAAAAATAATGGTGATCGTACCCTTTTTTTTATCAGAATCCACGATGGTCAGGGGTATCCTTTCACCTTTCTCGTCAATTCTCAGAACGATAAACTGGCCGGCCCTTCTCTTTTCCGCAACGGCGGCGGCTTCAATGACCATCTTTACCACGTTCTCTGACAGATCGGTTTTCTCTACAATTCTATTCATAGACCTCTATAAGTCCTTTATTTTTGGCGCGCCCAGCAGGATTCGAACCTGCGACATCCGGATTCGTAGTCCGACGCTCTATCCAGCTGAGCCATGGGCGCGCTGCTGCTATTTCTTACCAGGATATCACAACAAAGCCAAAAATCAATAGGGGTTCCCAAAAAACTCTCTGACCTGGCTGGACAGCGTAAATCGCTAAGTGGCATGTCCAGGAGGCGCGCCACGTCCTGCGCGCTGCTCTATGATACCATTTCGCTTTCTTTGGCTAACTTTGTTGGCTTCGTCGTCGGCGTCCTCGACGTATTAGTAATACGCCTGCGGTGACTCCTCCTTGCCGCCGCGTTATCCTTTGAAAGCGAAATGGTATGAGGTATTCCTACCTCAGTACACGCCGCAAGTGCTGGAGGGAGGTCATCCTTATGACTCCTTCGTAACCAGGGCGGACTTCAACTCCTCGATATTAAAGATCGGTACTTTGCAGGTGTACTTTTCGCAAAGATAAACGGTCGGACGATCTTTCGCAGGTTGTAGAGTTGCCGGAAAGGGAGAGATTGCGGAAAGCCTGTCGCCTCCGCCTCCCTCCTGCCGAAAGATAAGGACTTTATTGGGCAGAAATATCCGATGAATAGTCTCGATCATCGCCCGGGTGGTCTCCTGAGCAAGATTCCCTGCAATGACGATCTCCTGAGATGGACCGGCCATAAAATCCAGGGCACTGAGAAACTGGGTGTATGCCACCGGATAGGAGACAATCTCACCGGCAAAGGCCCGGGCCAATTGGTCGGCCTTCTCTTCCAACTCGATATTTCCGGTCATGCGGCCAAGACGCAAGAGGTTCAGAACAGCCACCGAATTGCCGGAGGGAAGGGCGCCGTCCTGGATATCCTTTGTTCTCACGATGAGGGCCTCGTTGTCCGGTCCCGTGAAGAATAGGCCTTCCGCTGCCTCATCCCAGAACAGGTCCAATATGGCCGTGTTCATGGTCAGCGCCTCTTCCAAATAGCGAATTTCACTTGAAGATCCGTTCCCTTGCACTCCCTAAGGCGGCATCGAGTTCTTCAGGGGTCATTCCTTTATGAACGGCAAAATCATTCAACTCCAGGGGGACACGGGGGATGCTGCAGCCGTCCTCGAAGTTTCCCGTTTCAGTGATGTCGTAGAAGTCGCAGAAAATCCCTCCCAGCTCATTCCCCAGGCATTCCTTGATCTCGCCAGGTTTCCAGAGATAGAAAAGACCTTCTTTGCCTTCGCTGTCCGCATCCTCTGCGGAATAAAATCCTCCCTCGGGGTCCGTCATTTCCCGCAAGACATAACTTAGGACCTCATGGACAACCGCCGCGTAGGATTTGCTTCCCGTGGCCTGATACGCCTCGGTATAAGCCATGGCCAGCAAGGCCTGATCATAGAGCATCTTTTCAAAATGAGGGACAAGCCATTTTTCATCCACGGAGTACCGGTGGAAGCCGAAACCGATCTGGTCGAAAATCCCGCCCCGGCGCATGGAATCGAGAGTCTTTTCCACCATGACAAGAGCCTGGGCATCTCCCCTGCGCCTGTGCCATCTCAAGAGGAAGGTCAGTTGATGGGCCAGGGGAAACTTCGGGGCGTTTCCGAACCCTCCCCACCTCGGATCAAAACTCCTCGCAAGTCCTTCGTGTCCCTTTTGCAGGGTATGCAGGCCCAGTATCTGCTCCTCCGACACGGGGCCACCCTTCGGTTGGACGGCCTGTGCAATCTCTTCTCCCGAGCTTAAAATCCTGCCCCTGTCGTTTTGCCACAGGGAGGCAATCTGGGTCAGGAGTTCTACAAAACCTGACATGCCCATCCTTTTTCTTTTCGGAAAATAGGTCCCGGCAAAAAAAGGCTTTCCCTCCGGAGTCATGAAGATGGAAAGGGGCCATCCGCCTTGTCCCGTCAATGCCTGGCAGACCAACATGTAAACATGGTCTATGTCGGGCCGTTCCTCTCGATCCACCTTGATGGAAATATATGATTCATTCAGGATCCGGGCAACTTCCCCATCTTCGAAGGACTCGTGGGCCATCACATGGCACCAGTGGCAGGTTGCATATCCGATAGAAAGAAAGATCGGCTTATCCTCGCTTTTTGCCCTTTGGAAAGCCTCGTCCCCCCACGGATACCAGTCTACGGGGTTTGCGGCATGTTGGAGAAGGTAAGGGCTCTTCTCATGAAGCAAACGATTTGGGCTCAATTTTGTTTCCCCTTAGATAGCCAGATCGAAGGCGTTCTGAATGAGTTCGACCTCCTCCTTACCCTGAGGTAACATTTTAATGGCCACCACATCGAATCTTGCGTTACATTGATGAAGGTGTTTTTCCTTTATATAATTCAGGGATATTTTGGAGATCTTTTTCTGCTTGTTCAATCCGACCGAAAGCTGGGGATCGCCAAACTCTTCCGATTTCCTGCTTTTTACCTCTACAAAGACAATGTTGTCCTGATCCCTTGCTACGATATCAATCTCTCCGAACAGGCATCTGTAATTACGCTCCATGATCCGATATCCCGCCTTCATCAAATACTCAACAGCTATCTCTTCTCCTCTTTTCCCCGTTCGGATTCTGTCGCTGCCCCCCGTATTCTTTGTCATGTGCATTTTGCCGGTCTGTTCTTTCCCTGGCTATTTTTTGAAATTACGTTTATCCAGGCCGTAGTGTTTCATTTTCCGGTAGATTGTGCGGGGAGAAAGGCCGGTCTTTTTTGAAACATCCTTGATGCTCCCCCTGTACAATTTAAGGGCCTCCACAAGGTATGGACGTTCAATGTCCTTGATCTGTTCTTTAAGCGGAGCTTCAAGGCCGGCAAGAGGAGAGAAAGTAACTTCAGGACTCAGATTTTTATCCAGGGGCGCCTTCTTTACCATATTGCCGACCGTTACAATAGCGATTCTTTCCATGATATTGATTACTTCCCGTATATTCCCGGGCCAGGGATAACTGATGAACTGTTCCATTGACTCAGGTGAAATCTGAAGGGGTTCCCTGCCCATCTGGTGGGTAAATTTGTCAAGAAAATACCGGACCAGGGTGGGGATATCTTCCTCCCTTTCCCTTAAGGGGGGAAGATAAATGGGAATAACGTTAAGCCGGTAGTAGAGATCGGTGCGAAGCGTGCCGTCCTTGACACGCTGACTTAAATCCTGGTTGGTAGCGGCGATGATCCGTACATCCGTCTTGCGGGTTGTCTCCCCCCCCAAACGTTCAAAGGTCTTTTCCTGAATAACACGCAGAAGTTTTTTTTGCACGGCGGGAGAGGCATTTGCCACCTCATCCAGGAAAATGGTACCCCCATCAGCCTGTTCAAAGAGACCCATCCTTCCCTTATAGGCCCCGGTAAACGCCCCCTTCTCATGACCAAACAGTTCTGATTCGAGAAGGGTCTCCGAAAGGACGCCACAATCAACGGTAATAATAGGCCGTAATTTACGGCGGCTGTTATAATGAATGGTGCGGGCCACCAATTCCTTGCCGGTGCCGGTTTCTCCGGAGATAAGCACCGTAGAATCAAGGGGGGCAACGGATGTAATCATCCGAAAAACATTCTGCATCGCCTTGCTTTTACCAATAATACCATCCAGACCGTAACGTTCGGAAACAATGGTGTTAAGTGTGCTTACCTGCTCTCTGAGACTTTGATTCTCTTTGGTTAAAGAGAGATGCTCTTCTATCTTCGAAAGAACGATATGGACATGTTCAAGATTTAATGGTTTGATGAGGAAATCACGGGCGCCGTATTTCATAACACAGACGGCAGATTCCACACTCGCATATCCGGTAATGACCACCACCTCTGTGGATGGAAATTGTTCACGTATCAGCCGCACCAGTTCTTCCCCGGAGACACCTGGCATCTTCAGATCAGTGATCACTACCTGACAGGCGATATTTTCAAGTATCTTCAAAGCAGACCCGGCGTCGGGAGCATCAAAGACCTGATGACCCCACTCGGCCAGTATCATCTGGAACGTTTTTCTAATATGCTCTTCATCATCTACGATTAGTATTTTCATCTTAACCCATCACCCGTACTCCTTACTAATCTCTCGGGCTTATAGACAGGCACGCCGATAGAAAATTTTGTTCCCTTTCCCAGGGAGGTATTCACCTCGATCTCCCCTTCATGTTCCCGAATAATACCATAGGAAATGGATAACCCCAGACCTGTGCCTTTACCCGGGCTCTTTGTGGTGAAAAAGGGATCAAAGATCCTGAGAAAGGTATCATTAGGGATACCGGGACCATCATCCTCTATCTCGCCAATTACCATGGTATCTTTAACGAACGTTCGTATTGTAATCTGGCTTCCCTTCCCGGATTCTTCTATGACATCCACAGTATTATTGATAAGATTTAAAATGACCTGCTGCAACTGATTCACATCCACTTTAACCGGTGGCAGCTCAGACATTAATTCAAGATTTACCTTTATCCCCTTATCCCTTAAGCCATATTTTCTTATCTCCAGAACGGCCTTCACAATATCGTTGAGGTTAGCGACAACCTTTTCCGGCACGGACTGACGGGAAAAGCTCAGCAGGTTCCTCACAATCTGACTCGACCTTCGGGCCTCATTCAGGATAATATCCACCGCCTCCCTGGCTTTTCCGGTAAACTGGTTGTCTTTCGCGAGGTATTCCGAACAACCGATGATACTGGTTAAAGGGTTGTTGATCTCGTGGGCTACGCCGGCGACAAGATGTCCCAATGAGGAGAGTTTCTCTGACTGCAAACGCGCCTGAAGCGCTTCGGATCGTAAACGATTCTTCTCGGTTACGCCGCTGATTTTTAGCCGGGCAGAATAATTATCTTTTAGGAAAAGCTTTTGTAACGAATCAAGATGTTCGGTAAGTTCCTTTGCCTCAAAGGAGAGAAAAATCACCTGTCCGGTTTCATCGGTAAGAGGGTTTATACTTACACAAAAAGGCTCTGTCCCCCTGTCCTTCACATGGAAAAATGATTCCAGAGAGCTCTTCTTGCCGGTTAGGGCCCCTGTCAGGGCATCTTTAATACGTGTCCGTTCCTCCTTTGAATGCGTAAGCCATGGCAAATCATAGACTTTTTTAAAAATTACTTCTTCCCGGTTAAGACCGGTGCCCTGGAGGAAGGCGCTGTTACAGTTAATTATTACACCATGGGGATCACATTTTGCGACACAGGTTGTCAGGCTATCAAGCAATCCCACGGTCTGCCGCAACTCCATTTCCAGCCGGTTTCGCAATTTCCCCGGTTCTCTGGTTGTTTTTCCTCGAGGAGCCATTATCTGTTTGCCTTTATCTTTTTCCATGTTAAAATAAAGTAACGGCTCAGGTGTTTAGGCTGAAGTGTCCTAACAGTCTTCTACCTTCAATGCTATCTACCTGATTAGTTACAAATTGTCAAATTAAAGAGATGAGCAAGGTATGCCGAAGCGAAGCGATCTGGCAAAAATATTGATTATCGGGTCCGGCCCCATTATCATCAGCCAGGCCTGTGAATTTGATTACTCCGGGACACAGGCATGTAAGGCGCTGAAAGAGGAAGGATATCAGGTTATCCTGATCAACTCTAATCCGGCAACGATCATGACGGATCCGGAAATGGCCGATCGGACCTACGTGGAACCGATCACGCCGGAAGCTGTGGCAAAAATCATTGCAAAGGAACGGCCCGATGCCCTCCTTCCCACGCTGGGGGGGCAGACGGGGTTGAACACGGCCGTAGCGGTGGCGGAAAGCGGTGTCCTGGAACGTTACGGCGTGGAAATGATCGGCGCCTCCCTCCCGGTAATTCATAAAGCGGAAGACCGTGGGAAATTCCGCCAGGCGATGGAACATATCGGGCTCAGGGTGCCACGCAGCGGCTTTGCGAAAAATATGGATGAGGTCTTTGAGGTTGCAGGCGTTATCGGCTTTCCCATCATCATCCGCCCCTCCTTTACCCTGGGGGGCACGGGGAGCGGCGTCGCCTATAACCGGGAAGAACTGGGAGAACTGGCCAAAAGCGGGCTGGATGCCAGTATGATCCATGAGATCATGCTGGAAGAATCAGTCCTCGGATGGAAGGAATATGAACTGGAGGTGATGCGGGACAGGGCGGATAATGTGGTGATTATCTGTTCCATAGAAAATTTTGATCCCATGGGCGTCCACACGGGAGAGTCCATTACGGTGGCGCCCGCTCAGACCCTGACCGATATGGAGTATCAGCGGATGCGCGATGCGGCCATTGCCATCATGCGGGAAATCGGCGTGGAGACGGGGGGATCAAATGTGCAGTTCGCCGTTCATCCCCAGACCGGTAAGATGGTTGTCATCGAAATGAATCCCCGTGTCTCCCGCTCTTCGGCCCTCGCTTCCAAGGCGACCGGCTTTCCTATCGCCAAGATCGCCGCCAAACTTGCGGTCGGCTATACCCTTGATGAGATTCCCAACGACATTACCAGGGAAACAATGGCCTCTTTTGAACCAACGATAGATTACTGCGTCGTTAAGATACCCCGCTGGACATTTGAAAAGTTTCCCGAAACAGAAGATATATTGACCACCTCGATGAAATCGGTGGGAGAGACTATGGCCATCGGCCGTACATTCAAAGAAGCACTGCAGAAAGCTGTTCGCTCCCTGGAGATTGGCCGGTACGGTATTACGGAGGCGCTGCCGGAAGCTGTCCGTAATCCCCGGGAATTTTTAACTGCTAAACTGACAAAACCGAACTCTCTTCGTCTGTTCTATATTGCCGCCGCTTTTCATCACGGTATGGACATTGAGGAGATAGCTTGCCTGACACAAATTGATCCCTGGTTTCTCTCTCATCTCAGGGAACTCGTCGAGGCAGAAAATATCCTGAAAATGACACCACCCTCTGGCGCACTGCTGAGGGAAGCAAAGGGGCTGGGTTTTTCCGACCATTATCTGGGGCAACTCTGGAAAATCCCGGAAGCGGAGGTCCGCCGCCGACGTTTTAACGAAGGCATCTTTCCCGTTTATAAGCTTGTTGACACCTGCGCCGCTGAATTTGAGGCCTATACGCCGTATTACTACTCTACTTATGAGGTTGAAAACGAGGCAAGACCCTCCTCGAAACCAAGGGTGGTTATCCTGGGGGGAGGACCTAATCGTATCGGCCAGGGCATCGAATTTGACTACTGTTGCGTGCATGCCTCGTTCGCCCTCCGGGAGGAGGGATATGAAAGCATCATGGTGAATTCCAACCCGGAGACGGTCAGCACTGACTACGATACGTCGGATAAACTCTTTTTTGAGCCGGTGACCCTGGAAGATGTCCTGCACATCATAAAAACGGAAGACCCTTACGGGGTGATCGTCCAGTTCGGCGGCCAGACCCCCCTCAACCTCGCCAAGGGCCTGGAGGCAGAAGGGGTAAGAATTCTGGGAACATCACCTGATGCAATTGACCGTGCCGAAGACCGCCAGCGGTTTCAGGATATCGTCCGATGTTTGAACCTCAACCAACCCGATAATGACACCGTGACGAACGTGGATCAGGCGCTCCGAGCGGCGGAACGTATCGGTTACCCGGTTCTGGTCAGACCTTCTTACGTCCTCGGGGGACGATCTATGGAAATTGTATACGACCCGGAAACCTTATGCCAGTTCATGGAAAGGGCACTTATCGTTTCTCCTGATCATCCCATCCTGATTGATAAATTTCTTGAAGATGCCATTGAGGTGGACGTAGATGCGATCAGTGACGGCACAGACACCGTTATCGGCGGGATCATGGAGCATATCGAGGAAGCCGGCATCCATTCGGGAGACAGCGCCTGTGTCCTGCCGCCGACTACCTTTTCCCGGGAACTCCTCTCTACAATTGAACAACAGACAAAAATGATCGCCCGGGAATTAGGAGTTGTCGGTCTGATGAATATCCAGTATGCCATCAAAGGGGGCGTGCTGTATATCCTGGAAGTCAACCCCCGCGCCTCCCGAACTGTCCCGTTTGTCAGCAAGGCGATCGGCGTGCCGCTTGCCAAGCTGGCGACAAAGGTGATGCTGGGACGTTCCTTAAAGGAACTGGGCTTTACAGAAACTATCTTACCGGGATATATTTCCGTGAAAGAGGCTGTCTTTCCCTTCAACCGCTTTCCCGACGTGGATATCCTCCTGGGGCCGGAAATGAAATCTACGGGCGAGGTGATGGGGATTGATCATTCGTTTGGGATGGCCTTTGCCAAATCACAGATGGCCGCCGGTTTTCAGTTGCCCCTCGAGGGGGGCGTCTTTATCAGTGTGCACGATATCCATAAGGACAAAATCGTTCCTGTGGCCCGCGCCTTCCAAAACATGGGTTTTGCCATCATGGCCACCCGTGGCACGGCAGTCCATTTGGAAGCCCATGGCGTAAAAGCCGGGATGATATTCAAAGTCAGTGAAGGCCGTCCCCATGTTGTAGATCATATCAAAAATGGCGATATCCAACTCGTTATAAATACGAGCATGGGACGGCGGTCTTCTCTTGACGCTTATTACATCCGCCGGGGTGCACTTATTTATAACATTCTCTACACCACAACGATCGCCGGGGCAAGGGCCTTAAGTGAGGCAATCATGACCATGCGTGAGGAAAAGTGGCAGGTCTGTCCACTTCAGGATTACCATGCACAAAGGTAAAAGGTTCAAGGTTCAAAGGTTCAAGGTTCAAGGTTCAAGGTTCAAGGTTCAAGGTTCAAGGTTGGTTGGCTTGTGTTCTTCATATTTCTTGAGATAGCCAGTAATAGGAATCCACAGTCTAACCGTGAACCGTGAACCGTGAACCCCGGAACTTTGAACCTGAAGGGATTAAAGGGGGATTGTGATTTTGTTTGAAGGTCATGAAGATAAGCCTCGCGAAGCTTGTGGGGTATTTGCCATTTATGGACATGAGGAGGCGGGGCGCGTTACATTTTTTGGTCTCTTTGCCCTCCAGCACAGGGGTCAGGAAAGCGCCGGCATTGCCACGGCCGATGGACATCAGGTGTGGGAACACAAGGGAATGGGGCTGGCCTCTGAGGTGTTTCATGAAGACATCCTATGCAAGCTGCCCGGTCACATGGCCATCGGACATGTCAGGTATTCGACAACAGGGTCTTCCGTCCTTTCCAATGCCCAACCCTTCCTGGTGCATCATGCCGATGAATATTACGCCCTGGCTCATAACGGTAATCTCATCAATGCTCAATCCCTGCGTACGGAACTGGAAGACCGCGGCTCTATCTTCCAGTCCACGATGGACAGTGAGGTGATTATCCACCTGATGGCGCCTTATTTAAAATACGGGATCGAGGAGGCCCTGACAAGAGCGCTTAGCCGGATCGAAGGCGCCTACAGTATCGTAATGCTGACCCGAGATAAAGTGATTGCCGCCCGTGACCCACATGGTTTTCGTCCCCTGTGTCTTGGAAGTCTTAATGGCGGCTGGGTGGTTGCCTCCGAAACCTGTGCCTTTGACCTGGTTGGCGCCAGATACCTGCGCGATGTAAAGCCTGGCGAGATAATTATCATTGATCAGTCAGAATTGCACAGCATGACACCATTTCAAGAGGTCAAACCGGCCCATTGCATCTTTGAGCTGATCTATTTCGCCCGGCCTGACAGCCAGGTCTTTGGTGAAAATGTCTATCTCTGCCGGAAAAGACTCGGGCATTGTCTGGCCAGGGAATACCGACCGGATGTGGATATGGTCATGCCGTTTCCCGATTCGGGCAACTATGCCGCCTTAGGTTATGCTGAGGAGAGCGGCATACCATTTGAGATGGGTATGATCCGCAACCATTATGTGGGACGTACATTTATTCAACCAACCCAGCCGATGAGAGATTTCAGTGTCCGTGTCAAGTTAAATCCGGTGCGGCCTCTCATCATGGGAAAACGGGTTTTGATTGTAGAGGATTCCATTATCAGGGGGACAACCAGCCGTAACCGGGTGAGGAATCTCCGGGAAAATGGCGTCAGGGAAGTCCATATGGTTGTAAGCTGTCCTCCCACGTGCCATCCCTGTCCTTACGGCATTGATTTTTCCTCCAAGGGCGAGCTGATCGCCGCGCGGGAAGGGGATGTAGCGACCGTTACCCGCTTCATCGGTCTCGATTCCCTCCACTACCTGACGCTGGATGGTATGGTCGAGGCCACGGGGATGGACCCTTCAAGCTTCTGCCTGGCCTGCTACAATGGCAAGTATCCCCTACCCCCACCAGAGAACCTCGGAAAATTCTGTTTTGAAACGCCCTATGCACAGGAGGGCCACGCTCTGTCGTGGCCGTTGAAACTCGCTCTGTCGTGACCGTTAAAAAAGGGGCTCTTCGCTATTTCGTGTGGGTAATATTTGTTTCTAATATCGATACGTTATATAGTTACACGTCAATTTTAGAGCCAAAAACAGTAGGTTAATCTTTTAGTAACGTTCAAAAGTTGAGGCAAAATTTTAGTGCAGCATATTCACCGTAAGAGAATGATGACTGCAAATCTTCTATGGAGTTATCCACATCCGCGGACGCAGCTTAGGAATAGC